>CALCXL010000094.1 GCA_937907595.1 uncultured Pseudomonadota bacterium | reverse complement strand
CCTCGTTCGCTGACGTCGCGCCGGCCACGCTGCGGGTCTATCCCCTGGAGGACCACATCGCTGAGAAGCTGCACGCGTACACGGTTCCGCGGCCCCGCCCGAACTCACGGATCAAGGACCTGCCTGACCTCGCCCTCCTGGCGCGCGTGCGGGAGATCGAGGCGGGCGCCCTGCGGGCGGCCGTGGTGCAGACGTTTGCCCACCGCGCCACCCACGACGTCCCTTCGGAGCTGGCCGCGCCCGCCGAGGGATGGAGGCGTCCATACGCGAGGCTGGCCACTCGCGACGCGCTGCCCTGGTCCGACCTGGATGTGGTCACCGCTGCCGCGCGCGGTCTTCTCGACCCCGTGCTCGCGGGGGCTGCCGGTGTCTGGCGACCGGGTGCCTGGCGCTGGGAGAAAGGCGAGTGAGTCGCCGATCCCGCGCGGCCATGCGCTCCCAGTCGGCCATCAGTGGGCCTGGAGCCAGGCAATCACTGCGTCGGCCAGCCCGCTGTCCCCCGCCCAGAGAGCTCCATTCTCAACCAGTATCGGCCAGCATCGAAGCCCCGTCGGACCTCCGGCGGGGCTTCGTCCGTTCTGCGGGACGGCGACGGTGGGAGCGGTGCGCTGCGTGGCCGATCGACGTGCGCCGCCGACGCTCCCGGCCCGCTCCTACAGCTCCGGATCGACCCCGGTCATCTCCACCGACCGGTCCCACAGACCCTTCGCCAGCACCGGATCCTTGCTCAGCGGCTTGCTCTCCACCCGCCGTGCGGGGCCGGCCAGCTCCCCCAGACCCCGCGGTCCGAAGTACTGGCCCCCCTCCACGTCCGGGTCGGTGGCCGCCATCAACGTCGGCCACGCGCCCTGCGCGGCGGTGTTCATCATCAGCCGCATCGCCGGGATGAACATCGTCATCCACCCCGGCAGGTGGCGGGCCAGCTCCGTGTCCGAGAAGCCGGGGTGCGCCGTGACGGCGAGGGTCGTCGAATTCCGTGCTTGCAGGCGGCGGTTCAGCTCGAAGACGTGGAGCAGGTTTGCCAGCTTGCTCATGCAGTAGCGCCCCAGGGCCGAGTAGCTCTGCTCGGCGTTGACGTCGTCCAGGTCCATCTTCCCGGTCTTGTGGGCGTTGCTGGCGGTGTTGACGATGCGGGAGCCGGGCGTCTCCTGCAGCTTCGGCAGCAGCAGCCCCGTCAGCGCGAAGGTGCCCAGGTGGTTGACGCCGAACTGGGACTCGAAGCCGTCCTTCGTGAGCTCCCGCGGCGGCATCATGATGCCGGCGTTGTTGATCAAGCCGTCCAGGCGCGGCTCCTGGGCCACCCGCTCGGCGGCGGCGCGCACGCTGGCCAGATCGCCCAGGTCGATGGAGACGATGTCCAGGTCCGCGTCGGGGAGCTCGGACCGAAGGGCGGCGACCGCAGCCTCCGCCTTGCTCATCGACCGGCAGCCCAGGAGGACCCGTGCGCCTTGTCGGGCGAGCACCCGGGCGATTTCGAGGCCGAGCCCGGTGTTCGCGCCCGTGATCAAGAAGGTCTTTCCGCTCTGGTCGGGGACGTCGGCGGCGGTGAATCGGTCGTTCATGGGGGCTCCGGGGGATCGATGGCGAAGGGGGTCCAGGGTCCAGGGTCCAGCGGGCGAGTATGGCGGTGTCGGCCCGGCAGCGGTCGAAACACCGAGAGAATGGCGGGGCTGCAGCACCCCCGCCCGCGCCGGGTCATCGGCGACGTCCCCTCTCTTGAAGGGATCTCGAAGGGTGCGGACGTCGGGGCGCCGGGGCAGGTTGAGCGCCCACCCCTGGAGGCTCCATGCACCTGCTTCGGCTCGCCCTGCTCACCCTGCTCGCGGTCGTCACCGTCACCCCCGTCGCCAGCGCCGCCGACTTCAGCGGTCGCATCCGCCGCATCCGGATCCGGGAGGAGACGGGCGGGACTTCGTTCCGCACCCTCGTGCAGACCGAGTCGGGCGATCCGTCGGGCACGGGCAGCATGGACGTCAGCGTCACCGGGCTGGAGACCGGCGACACGTCGGTGGTCAAGACCAAGTCGAAGGAGACGCAGGTCCTGGCGACGGCGACGGCCAGCTTTGCGCGGGCTCACCCCTACGAGAAGAAGTACACGGTGATTGTCTCGATGATGCGTCTGGCCGATCCCACCGTCACCGTCCCCTGGACGGTCCAGCTCGATCGCTGCGCGGCCGACTGCCCGTGGATCGAGGACACGCTCCCCGACGGGACGGCGGTCCGTGTGCGCTTGACCACCACCGAGCAGCTCGACGGCAGCGACATGCTCTCCGCCGACCTGCGCCTGGTCCCCGGGGACGTGGTGACCTGGACCTACGGGAGCGTGCAGTTCGAGAGCGCCGATGAGCTCGGCGACGAGGTCGTTGCCGGGGACCTGGGCGAGGGCCCCGTCTACCGCACCGACTGGCGGAGCAAGCGCTGGTCCTCGGCCGACGACGCCGTCCAGATCGACGTCTCGCTCCTCAACCCCGACGGCAGCACCGACGCCGCCACCGACTTCGCGGTCCCCGAGTTGGGCGACGAGACCGGTCTGGTCGAGGCCACGATTCAGCCGCGAGCGGCCGGCGGCTACACGGCAGACTTCTGGACCCAGGCCACGGCCGACGCTCCGGTGGGCTCCGTGTTCGCCGAGGTGAGCGACGCCGACACCGACGAGGTGCTGGGCGAGCTCGACCTCGACAGCCCGGCGGAGACCACCGCGATCCTCTCCACCGCGCTGCCCGCCGCGCTTGTTCCCGGCCAGTCGGTCACCGCCACCGTCACGCTCTACGCGGGCGGCAAGCTGTACCTCGCTGAGTCGCTGAGCTTCGACCTGGTCCCCGGCACCCTGGACCTGAGCTCTGCCTCCGACGGCCCCGTCGCGCTGCATCGGGCCGGTGTCTACGCCCTCGCCGACGGCTCGTTCGAGCTGGCCTTCTCGGTGGTGGGTGACGCCGCAGAGCTGATCACCCACGCCGTCGTCGTCGTCAACGTGGCGGTCGGCAGCTGGAGCATCCTGGACGCGGCCGTGGAGACGCAGTGGCAGCGGTGGTCGGGCGTGGTGCAGACGTCCGCCGCGCCGAAGAGCTTTGGCGTGGACGCGCAGGTGCGGGACCTCGAAGGCTTCACGATCGACGGCTGGAACTTCGATGTGCGGGCGCGGCTCGGCTTCGGGACGCGCCAGACTGCGAGCCAGGCGGACGGTCGCACCGAGCTCC
Source organism: uncultured Pseudomonadota bacterium (assembly GCA_937907595.1). Taxonomy (GTDB): domain Bacteria; phylum Myxococcota_A; class UBA796; order UBA9615; family UBA9615; genus CALCXL01. The sequence goes on along the minus strand of CALCXL010000094.1, from coordinate 12,713 downwards.
TCTGATCCGGCCCCTCAAGGCCCCACCGCCGCCAGCGCGTCGGCGACGTCGAGGCCCCAGACCCGCTCCACCTCCGCCGCCAGGGACGCGGCGGGGGTGGCCCGGTCGCTCAGATCCCAGGTCCGCACCGTCCCGTCCCAGCTGCCGCTGAGCAAGCGCACCGGGGACGTCCAGCCCAGCGTGGAGACCCGCTCGCGGTGGCCTTCGAGGACCGCCTGCAGCCGCCCCGAGCGGAGGTCGAGGACCCGGATGACCCCGTCGATCCCACCGAGCGCCACCAGCTGGTCGTCGGGGGAGACCGCCAGGTCCACCACCGCGCTTGCCTCCCGCCCGAATCGCTGGGCTGCGCCGTCGGCAGCGACCACGACCAGGGCCTCGCGCTCCCCCACCACGGCACCACCCGCGGACGTGGCATCGACCGCCGACCCGTCGGGGAAGGCACCGATCAGGCTGGGATCGCCTGCGGCCGGCAGCAGCCAGAGGCCTCCGTCCTCGTCCAGCGCAGCCGCGAGGGCCCCATCGTCGTCTGCGCCGGCGTCGAACCAGGGCGGCCCCTCGCGGGGAAGGATGTGGGCCTCCGGATCGCCCGGGGTCACGAGGCAGGCTGGCCCGGCGTAGCGCAGCGCCAGCAGCCGGTGGCCCAGCGCCAGGAGCCGGCGGGCGGGCAGCTCGGCCAGAAGCTCGTCCTTGCCGAGCGTCGGCCCCAGATCACGCACCCCTCCTTCGATGCCCGCCACCGCGAAGCTCCCGCTGGAGGGGATCCGTGCGACGCCCTTGGCCGGTCGGCCCCCGCCGCCGACGTGCCCGAGCCGAGCCCCACCCGCCAGGTCGTAGCGGTCGACGCTGCCGTCCCCGCGCGTGACCACAACGTCGTCGTCCGCGCCGGCCGCCAGCCCGGTGATCCCCGCACCCTCCCCGAGCGCGCCCGGCCGGAGCCCCGCCAGCTCCCAGCGTTCGCCTTCGACGCCGTCGAAGTTCAGGCCCGTGGGGCCGGAACGGGATACGACCTCCCCGACCCGCGCGGGCAGGCGGCCCAGGGGAGCACCGGTGGCGGCGTCCAGCACCGCCGGGGACCCCCGCCGAAGGGAGGCCACCAGCCGAGTCCCGTCCTGGGTCCAGCTCAGGCCGGTCACCGCGATGCCCAGGTCGGCGAACGCGCGCTCGGTGTCCTGCGAGTGGATGAGCACCTGGCCCCGGTCGGTCCCCACCGCCACGTCACCATGGGGGCCCGCGGCGAGCACGCGCACGGTCGCCTGGGGGTCGCGCAGATCGAGGGCCAGCGGCTCGGTCTGCCCCGTCGTGGGGTCGAATCGGACCAGGGACCGCGGTCCGCAGGCTACGAACGTGCGTCCGCCGTCGGTCTCGGCGACGCCGGAGACGACCTCGCCTCCGCAGGCCTCGAAGGCGACGGCCCGCACCTGGCCCGCGTCGATCCGCACCAAGAGCCGGCCGGTGGTCTGCCAGGCGGCGGTCGCGCCCGAGACCAGGCCGTGGGCGGTGACGAGCTCGGGGATCCGGCCCAGCTCGGCGCCGTCGCTGCCGTCGAGCACGACGGCCGAGTTGCCCCGCAGCGTGGCGACGACGTGGCTGCCGGCGAACGCCGCGTCCTGGGCCGCCAGCTCGACGGACCATGCCTCGCCGGATCGAGGTCGCACAGCCAGGGAGCTGCGGCCGATGCACAGACTCCCGGCGGCAGAGGAGCGCCGGACTCCATCGCAGGGGGGCACCGGCTCGGTGGACCGGACGGGTCGCCGCGAGGATCCGAACGCAGCCAGAACCCCCCGAGCCTCGGGCGACTCTTCCAGGACGAGCGACGCGGCGGCGAGCACCTCGGCTTCAGGGCGTTGCCCCGCAGTGGCCGCGGTCCGAGCCCCCAACACGAGGGCGCGGGCCTGGTTCTGGTCCGAGAGCGCGCGGGCTGCTCGAGCCACGCCTTCGGCTGCCCGGGCTGCGTCGCGCTCCTGCACGACGCGCAGCGCGGCGGTAGCGACCACGAAGAACAGCAGCGCGAAGGCGAGGGCGCCGACCCCGAACGCGAGGCGGTTGTTGGCGACCACGCGGCGGAGGTGATCAGCCAGCGTGTAGTCGTGGGCCTGCACCACGCGCCCGTCCAGGAACCGGGCGAGGTCGGCGGCGAGGGCGGTCGCGTCGGGGTAGCGGGCGGCGGGGTCGGCCCGGAGGCACCGGCCGACGAGCGCCTGCAGCGCCGCGGGCACGTCAGGCTCTCCCCCTGCCGCCAACTGTTCGCGCAGCTCTTCGGCCGGGAGCCCCTCCTGCGACGAGCGACCCACCACGACTTCCAGGAGCACGATGCCCAGGCTCCAGACATCGGACGCCGCCGTGGCCGGCTCTCCGCGGGCCTGCTCGGGGGCCATGGACGCCGGGGTCCCACCGCCCGGCGACCCCGATCCGGACGTGGCCAGGCCCCAGTCCATCACCTGCACCTCGCCGTGCTCGCCGAGCAGGATGTTGAGGGTCTTGAGGTCGCAGTGAGTGACGCCGCGCGCGTGCGCGTAGGCGACCGCCTCGACCGCCGCGAGGACCGGGCGCAACAGGGCCAGCCGAGCGGCCAGGGTCGGGGTCTGGGCGAGGATGGACCGGAGGCTCCGTCCCCGGACGAGGCGCATCGTGTACCAGGGCCGGCCGTCCGCGCCGATCCCAGCGTCGTAGACCGGCACGATGCCGGGGTGCTCGAGCGCCGCGGTGACCGACGCCTCCCGCGCGAGGGCCTCCACGGCCCCAGGCACATCGCTCCGCGGCGACTTGCGCGCCACCTGCCGGTCCAGTCGCCCGTCGTGTACGACGCGGACCTCGCCCATGCCGCCGGTCCCGAGCAGCCCCAGGTCCTGGTAGCGCTCCTCGGCCGCCTGTTGCACCGGGCGGCTCTCCGCTGCGACCCCGGGGTGGGACAGGTTCGGGGCGGACTCGTGGGGCGACTTCACCGCCAACTCAGCTCCGATCGTCCACGACGTCGCCGGGGTAGCAGACCAGCTCCAGGTGGCCGGCCCCCGTGGACCGCACGAGGTCGGTGCGGATCCCCGACGCCCGGAGCCGTGAGCGCAGGCGGGAGAGGGCGACGTCGAGGCGCCGGCGCAGGGAGTCGCGGTCGGGGTCGGCGGGCCAGAGCTCCCGAGCGAGCCCCTCCCAGGAGAGGGCCGTGCCCACGTCGGCCAGCTGGCTGAGCAGGCGAGCGGAGACGCCGCCGATGATCACCGGGGGACGCCCGGCTCGTCCCATGCGGAACGTGTCCCAGCCCGCCACCATCTGCAGCGCCTCACCGACCCGGCCATGGGCGAGGGTGGCGTCGGTGCCGGCGCGCTCGATGTGGATCGCGGTCAAGGAGAAGGTGCGGTCGCCCAGGGAGAAGTTGTCCCCCGGGTTGAGGTCCCGTGCGAGGGCCGCCCCACCCGGCCGCAGGCGCAGGCGCAAGCGCGGGCCCGTCGACCAGATCCAGGCGTCGGCGTCCCGAGCGGTTCCGGGCACCAGCCGCGGCGGCGGACCCACGAAGAGCGAGCTGGCCCCCCCAGCACCTGCCGCGGCAACCCATCGCCCTCGAGGGCGGCCAGGGTGTCTGGCAGCTGCACGGCCTCCACCTCCAGGGACAGGCCCTCAGCGAAGGACAGCCGCTGGCCCGGCTGCAGGACAACCTTGTTGGAGGGCTCGCCGTTCACGGCGAACATGCCCCGCAAGGCCAGGAGCTGCAGCTCAGCGCCACGCAGGCTCACCAGGGCGTGCGCCTCGGAGACCCGCGGGTCGTCCAGGACCAGCGCTGCAGAGGCCATGCGGCCGACGATGTCGCCCGGGGAGAGGGTGGTGGTGCTGCCGTCCGGCAGGCGCAGCCGAACCGACGCGAGCATCGTCGCAGTATGCCACTCTCGCCCGGCCACACCGCCTGGTGGACTCGCCGCGTGGCCCGCCGTGTACTCTCGGGACCGTCATGGCGCGTGGTTCCGAGTCCAGTGGTCCGTCCTCGTCGCCCGCCCCGGCCGCGCCCCTGGTCGGTGGGGGTGAGAACTGCGATCCGGTCGCGTACCCCGGGGCCGGCGCTGGCGCCCCTCACGGCACGGAGACGACGCGATGAGCCAGGCGCCCGTGCTCTGCGTGTTCGGCACCGGCAGCGACGTCGGCAAGTCCTGGCTGGCCACCGGGATCGCCCGGATCTTCGCGCGGGCCGGGGTCGACGTCGCCCCTTTCAAGGCCCAGAACCTGTCCAACAACGCCGGCGTCAGCCCCGAAGGTGGCGAGATGGGGCGGGCGCAGATCGTCCAGGCGGAGGCCTGCGGACTGGCGCCGCACGTGGACATGAACCCCCTGCTGCTGAAGCCGAACGCGGAGATCGGGTGCCAGGTGGTGCTCCTGGGCCGGGCGCTCAGCCGCGCGGAGGAGCAGACGGCGATCTCCGGGGGAGTGGAGGGGCGGCGACGTGAGGTGTTTGCGGCGCTGGACCGGCTGCGCGCTCAGCACGACCTGATCGTCGCCGAGGGCGCGGGGTCCTGCGCGGAGGTGAACCTGCGGGAGCGGGACCTGGTCAACTTCCCCGTCGCCCACCACGCCGCCGCCCCGGTCCTCCTGGTGGCGGACATCGACAAGGGCGGTGTGTTCGCCCAGGTCGCGGGCACGCTGGAGGTGATCGCCCCGGAGGACCGAGCGCGGGTGGCGGGCGTCGTCATCAACCGCTTTCGCGGGGATCCCCGGCTCTTCGACGACGGCGTTCGGTGGATCGAGGCCCGCACGGGCGTGCCCGTATTGGGGGTGGTGCCCTGGTTGGAGGGGGTGCACGTCGACTCCGAAGACGGTCTGCAGGCCGACCTGCGCGTCGACCCGCCGGCCCCGAGCGAGCCCGAGCGACGGGAGCGGATCCACGTCGCAGTGCTGCGTTTGCCCCACATCGCCAACCCCACCGACGTCGACGTGCTGAAGCGCCACGGGGTGGTGGTCCACTACCTGACCACGCCTCGCGACCTGAGTCCCTGGGACCTGCTGATCCTGCCGGGCACCAAGAACACCCGCGGGGATCTGGCCTGGCTCCGGAGCTGCGGCTGGGACGAGCGCATCGCCGCCTTCGCGCGGGGCGGGGGACGCGTGCTCGGCCTGTGCGGCGGCTATCAGATGATGGGCGAGCACGTCGACGACCCCCAGGGGATCGAGGGGGCGGCCGGAGGTTCGCGCGGGCTGGGCTTGCTGCCGGTTCGCACCGTGCTCGCCGCTCAGAAGCGGACCGTTCGCACCCGAGCGCGCCTGCTCCTGCCCGGGGGGAGCTCGGCCGGGGTCGCGGACGTCGAGGGATACGAGATCCACGCGGGCCTGACCGACGCCGATCGCAGCCGGACCGGGGGGGCGTTCCTGGCGATCGCAGGCGCCGACGGGCACCGATTGGACGGGGTCTGGTCCGCCGACGGCCGACTCGCCGGCACCTACCTGCACGGGCTCTTCGACGAGCCGTCCGCCACCCGCGCCCTGCTCCAGTGGGCTCGACCCGGCGCCGCCCTCGCCCCGGAGCCGAGCGAGTCCGCCTACGCCTGGCGCCAAGGCCAGTACGACCTGCTGGCGGACCACCTGCAGCAGCACCTGGACACCGAGCGGCTGTTCGCCCTCGCCGGGCTGAGGGGCGGCGCGCGCCTGGGATGAGGGCCACACCCTGACGCCGGGTCCGCGGGGATCGTCGGCTCAGGGCCCGGACGGTTCGATCCCTTGCGGAGGGGGAGGTCCGTGGCGGAGAATGGGCCCGCGCCACGGAGGCGCCGGGGGACGATGGGGATGGAGTACAAGAATGTCGCCGTGCGGAACACCGCAGGCAAGCTCATGCTCAAGGATGGGGAGGCGCGCAAGGGCCAGGGCAAGCTGTCCGTGCGGGGGGCGCTGGAGCCCGGCGCGTCGCTGGACGTCGGGCTGAAGTACAAGATCACCGGCGAGCCGGGGCTCGGCGAGGAGCTGGTCTACGCGGGCTCGCCCGGTTCGGGGACGTACGACTTCAAGATCGACTAGTCGTTCAGGGCGTCGTCGTCGATGCCGAGCTCCTTGCGGGCGGCCTCGCTGATCAGGCGGGGGTGCCATGCCGGCTCCCACACGATCTCGAAGTCCACGCGCTCCAGGCCGTCGATGCTCAGGATCTTGCGGCGGATGTCGACGGGGATCTCCCGGGCCGAGGGGCAGGACTCCGACGTGAACGTCATCTCGATCGTCACCGTCGGCTCCTCGACCTCGATCTCGTAGACCAGGCCGAGGTCGTAGACGTTGACGGGGATCTCTGGGTCGAAGCAGGTCTTGATCTGCTCGACGATCTGCTCGTGCATGCTCATGGCTTCGTCTCCCGTCGCGGCTACGTCGCGTGGACCAGCTTGCTAGCATCCGGACCGATGGCCCGCTGGCGAGGCCGTCTCTTTGGTGCTGGGAGCGCAAGTCATGGCCGATGCGGACGAGTTGTACATGGAGGGGCTGGACCTCTTCGCTGATGAGGACTACCGCGGGGCCGTGGAGGCCTTTCGCAAGGTCACGGAGATCGATCCCGCCTACATCGACGCCTGGCACGGCATCGCGCGGGCCAGCTTCGAGGCCCGGGAGACCGACCCGGCCCTCCTGGACGACGCGATCTACGCCGCCACCAAGGCCGTGGAGTTGGACCCCGACGACGTCACCGCCTACTCGACCCTGTCCCAGGTCTACGTCTTCAAGGGCGACAAGGACACGGCGGAGCACTGGGGCGGCAAGGCGCGCGTGGCCGGCTGGAAGCAGCAGCTGACGCGGGACAAGAAGAAGGCCAGCGGTGTGCTGGGCGAGGACCCCGACAAGCAGCTGTAGCGGCGTCGGGCCGGCCCGCACCCCTTGCCCGCTCCGGAGGGCGCGTGCGAAGCTCCCCGCCGACGGGGGACGACCCCGGAGGGGACTCCATGACTCTGCCGCGCTCGCTCGCCCTGATCCTCGCCTCCCTGATGCCCCTCGCCGGGGGCTGCACGGCGCCGGCGGTGGACGACGACGACTCCACCATCGTCGACGACGACGACTCGGCCGGGGACGACGACGACGCCACCGGGGACGACGACGACGCCACGAACGAGGACGTGCCCGTCTTCCTCGCGTCCTTCGACTTCAGCCTGATCATGCTGGAGAACGTGCCCACCGGCATCTACGACCGCATCGAGGGGCAGATGGACGTGTCGGTGTCTACGACCCGGTTCCTGGCGGAGATGGAGACGTCCGACGGCCAGACCTGGTCCTGGGACGGCAACCTCGAGGCCAACGAGGGCGCGTTCCACGTGCGCGGCTACATGGTGCCGCCCGGCGGGACCGACCAGACCTTCATGGAGATCGACGGCAACTTCCAGCCGAACTCCGACGGCACCGTCAGCCAGGTCTGCCTGGTGGGCACCGGGGTCGACGACGACCCAAACTACCCCGACCAGGGCATTCGCTTCATCTGGTACGGCTGCCAGCTCAACGCCCCCGCCCCTGCCATCGACCGGAGCGGCCCGCACAGCGTCACCCTCACCGTGCAGGGCGACGAATGCGGCGACTGGCTGGGTCAGACCGGCTGGACGGAGACCTGGAGCTTCGTCGGGCGTGAACTGGTGGTCACGCGCCCGAACCCCGCTGGCGGCACCTTCACCGGCTACGGCGTGCTGTCCGACGACGGCAACGTGTTCCACTACACCTGGCTGGAGCAGATCAACCCGGGCCGCGTGCTGAAGGTGCCGGGGGACTTCACCAACCCCACCAACACCACCGAGTCGCGGGCCAACGGCTTCTGCCACTCGGATCCGACGCCCAATACGGTGGGCGCGGTCATCGACATCGACTTCCCCTGATCCGGGGAGGGCGGAGCTGCGTTGACACCGTCCGGCGGGTCCCGGCGGGCTGGACAGCCCCCACCGCCCGTGGGCTCAGTCTTCTAAGAAGAAGGGGTCCATCTCCCCTGACGCCCAGTCGTCCGCCTGGCTCGCGTCGGGCGAGGGGCGGGCCACGTCGGCCGCCGTGTCGGCGTCTTCGGGCGGGGCGGTGGGGGCCGGCGGACGCACCTTCGGCCGGGGCTTCCTCGTCAGGGAGGCGATGTTGGCGGCCAGGTTCTCCTGGGCCACCATCGGCCGCGTGCGCAGGTCGTTCTCGACGTTCAGGAGCTCTGGGCTCGGCTGCATGCGGGCCGTTGCCTGCTCGTCCGCTGCGGCGAGGGCCGCGCGTACGTCGATCACCTGCATCGGCCGCGTCGGGCCGGACAGCGGCGCCTTGGCCAGCTCCGCCAGGGCCGCGTTCGGGGTCAGCCCCATGGGGGTGGGCTGGTCCTCGGGCTCCAGGGCGTCGGCGCTGGGGACGTCGAGGGCGTCGTCCACGAGGTCCCTCGGGCCGTCCAGTGGGCGGAGCATGGAGGGCGTCGGCAGGTCCTCGGCGTCCAGGGGCTTCCGCGTCGATGCGGTGGCGCCTGGAGACTTCGTGGTCCCCGTCCCGCGCCTGCCGCCGACCCGGGGCCTCAGCAGGGGCACGTGAGGCAGATCCGCCGGGCCAGGGTCGGGGGTGTCGGCCGACGTCGCGAACTCCGCACCGAACAGATCGTTGGAGATGTCGGCATCCGCCGGGTCTGCCGTCAGGTCTGCGGCGGTCGGAGCTGCGGCAGGCTCGACCTTGGCGGCTGCCACCACATCGGGCGCCGCCGCCTGGGCGACCAGCTCGGGTCGCGCCTTCAGGCCCGCTGCGGTGGGCACTGCGAAGGGATCCGCGGTCGAGGGCCGGGGGGTCGAAGGCGGTGCGCTCTTCGGCGCGGGGCTCGGCGGGGCCAGCACGCCCGGGTCCGTGGAGGGCAGATCCGGAGGCTGCGTTGCCTCGTCGTCCTCTCCGCTCTTGAGCGCGACCGGGGCCTCACCGCGTGGGTCGCGCTGGGCGACGATGTCGAGGGTCGTCTCAATCTCCCGTTCCACCGACTTGCGGGCTGCGGCGGGCGGCGGGGGGGGGGCTTCGCTCGACACGTCCGCATCCGCCGGGAGCGGGCCGCGCGCCGGGCTCAGCTCGGAGGCTGTGTTCGGCCCCAGGCGGGCCGGGCCACTCGCGGCCGGCGCCTGGGCGCCCTCCGGAATGTCCATCGGTGCGGTCGGCGGGAGCACCTGGCCCCGCTCGTCGGTGGCTTCTCCGAACGTGGTGTCGTCCAGGAACACCACCTCCGCAGGCGGGGAGCGGCGAGGCCGCGGCGCGACGGCACCCGGAGACGACGCCGTGGCTCCCACCGCTTCGGGGCTCCGTCGCTTCTTGCGGCGCTTCTTGCGAGGCGGGGGCTCGGGCTTGGCCTTCTTCCGGCCGAAGCCGAGGGCCGCCACCAGATCGAACATGCCGCCGCGCTTCTCCGGCTCCTTCTTGCGCTTCTTCCGGACGCTCTTCACCTCCTTGGGGTCTTCAGCGATGTCGGACGGCACCGGGGTCAGGGTCATCGCCTTGCGCTGCTCGTCGACCAGCAGCTCCTGGAGGTCCGCGGCCGCCTCACTGCAGGAGGTGTAGCGCTCGTCCGCAGCGCGGCTCCACATCTTCCCCATGATCTTGGGCAGCCCGGGGTGCAGGTCGCTCACCAGACGCAGGGGTTCGCTCACCTCCGCGCGGGACACCGCCCGCATGATCTCGATGAGGTTGCGGGCGATGAAGACCTGCTTGCCGGTCATCATCTCGTACAGGACGGTCGCCGCGGCGAACTGGTCGGCGCGACCGTCCAGGGCCTGACCGGTCACCTGCTCGGGGGCCATGTAGATGGGGGTCCCTCGGACCTGGCCCGCGGCGGTGATCGTGGCCATCGCCACCTTCGCCTTGGCGATGCCGAAGTCCATCACCTTCACCTGGCCGTGGCGGGACACCATGATGTTGCCCGGCTTCAGGTCGCGGTGGACGATGCCGACGCCTTCGCCCTCGTCCGTCTCCAGGGAGTGCGCGTAGGCCAGCCCCTGCAGCACCTGGATGATGATCTCCAGGGAGTGCACCAGAGACAGCGAGGGGCGGCCCTCGGTCTTCGCCCCCTTCATCAGCTCCTCGACCGTCTGGCCCTCCACGAACTCCAGCGCCAGGAACATGCGGCCGTCGGCCTCGTTGAACTCGAGGGTCTCCACGATGCTGGGGTGCTGCAGCAGCGATCCGATCATCGCCTCCCGCGCCATCAGCTGGCCGAACTTGGCGTCCCGGGCGAACTCGTCGCGCACCACCTTGAGGGCCACCTTGCGACGGAAGCCCCCGAGGGTCGCCAGCTCGGCGAGGTACACCGTAGCCATCGCCCCCTGGCCCAGCGGCTTGAGGATGCGGTAGCGGCCGATCTGGGTGGGGTCGGAAGAGTCTGTCAAATCCCGTGCCGGTGGGGGGGGAGGGAGCGCGGCCCCCGCTCAAGGGAAGATCCTGCCGGTGGCAGCCTCAGGCGTCCACCCGCAGTGCGGGTCCGCGGGCCGTTCGTACACGACCAGGGCGCCTGCGGAGGCTCAATCGTCGTCGAGAATCCAGACCTCGTCGTCATCGGACGGGGGAGGGGCCGCCGGCTTCGGGCGGGGGGCGGCTCGGGGTGTGCTCCGTCGGACGATCCGCTCTTCGGCCGCGCCCTCCTCCGAGGGAGGCGCGGGGTCGTCGTCGTCGTCGAAGTCCCAGTCCGGGTCCCACTCGTCGTCGTCGGCCGCAGGGGTGCGCCGTGGAGGCGGGGGCGGGGGCGGCTTCTCCGGCTCCTCGGCGGCAGGGCGGCGTCGGCCTCCACCTTCCCCCCAGGGGTCCCAGTCGTCCTCCCAGTTGAGGCCGTCGTCTGGCTCCGGCTCCGGCTCCGCCTCCTCCTTTGCGGGAGCGGCGGGCGGGGGGTCGTCCTGTCGGGCCGCGACCAGGCTGTCCAGGTCGGGCTCAGCGGACGGCTCCGGATCCTCGTCGTCCAGCAGATCGTTCAGCCAGTCCTGATCGTCGGTCGCAGCCTTTGCGGGCTCCTCCGCAGGCTCGGGCTCGGGCTCGGGCTCCGGCTCCGGCTCGGGGGGGGCCACGGGCTCGGGCGGCGCTGCGGGGGAGGAGGGCGCTACGGCCGGCTCGGCGACTCGGGGCAGGGTGTCGGGGGAGGGCGGTGAGCTGATCGCGTGCTGCACGGGCGCGACGGCGTTGGTCGCGTCCTCGCCGCGGCCGGGGCGCTCGCCGGCACCCAAGGGGGAGGGGGGGGAATCCACGGGGGCGTCGGGGGCCTCGGACTCGCCGGGCGCGGGATCCTGGGTCTGGATCAACCCCCGCCCGCGACGCGTGCGCGTGCGGCCAGCCGCCCCCGCGGCCCGGGAGCGTGCTGGCTTCGCCGCCACCGAGACGCGCGTGCTCACCCCGGCGGGCTTGGGCGCGGGGGGAGCCTCGTCCGGTACGTCCGGCTCCTCTGCGGGGGGCTCCGGTTCCGGCGGGGGGGGGGCCGCGCGGGCAGGTTTCGGGGTGGCCGCCGCGGCCCGCTCGGCTTCCCGAGCCAGCAGGGCCTCCTCCTCGGCGCCGTCCGCCGCCATGCGCGCGGTCTCCGCTGCCGTCGCCGCCTCCCGCGCCGCCTGCTCGGCCTTGTCCGCGGCCTGCACTGCGGCCTCCGCCTTCTTCACCGCCGCCGGGCCCCGGTCCGCCGCCAACGCGGCCTTCGCGGAGCGGCTGGCCCTCGCCTTCTCCCTCGCCGCCTCACCCGCCGCCAACGCAGCCTTGTCCGCTGCGGCTGCTGCGGCGCCCGATTGAGGCACCTCCTCGGCTGCCTCCTCCGCGGACACCGCCGACTCCGTCGCCTGGTCGGCGGCGGCCGTGGCGCGCTCGATGGCGTCCTCCGCGTCGGCGTGGGCCTTCAGGAGCACCGCCTCTTCCTCGGCCAGCTCAACCGCCTGGCCCGCCCGGGTCTCCGCTTCCAGAGCGGCCTCGGCCGCGCGACCGGCGGCCTTGTCGGCGCTCTTCGCCAGCGTCTTGGCGGTGCTGGAGGCGTCGGCCCCCGCGGCGGCGCGCGCGGCGGTCTCGGCTTCGGCCGCGGCGCGGATCACCGCCTTGACCTTCGCCCGGGCCTCTCCCAGCATCCGGGTGATCTCGGGGGCCTTCGCGCCCTGCACCCTCGGCTCCGCCTCCGCGATGGCGGCCTCGGCCCGCGCCCGTGCGGCGGTGGCGGTCGCGGCGGCTTCCGCAGCCTGCTCCCGCGCTGACGCCAGGGCCGCGCGCTCGGCCTCTTCCTGCGCCGCTGCCGCCTGGGCCTGGTCCACCGCGGCCGCCACCTGCCCCAGGAGCTTGTTGGCCTTCGCGACGGCGGCGCCCGCTTCCTTGGCCGCGGCGCCCGCGCGCAGGCTGTGGTTCGCCTCGCGGGCCGCTCGCGCTGCTTCCTGGGCTTTGCCGGCCACCCCAGCCAGGGACTCGGCCAGCTCGGTCGCCCGGGCGCAAGCCGCCTTCCCGGCTGCCGACGAGTAGCCAGCCATCAGCGCGATGGCCGTCTCCGTCTGCGCCTGGGCCGTCTCCGCGATGGCGGCGACCTCGTCCGCGTGGCCTTCCGCCTCCGCGACCGACAGCGCCCGCGCGCTCAACTCGGCCTCCACGGCCGCCTGGGTCTCCGCCTGGGCCTCCGCGGCGCCGCCGGCGGCTTCTTCGCAGGCATCGGCGAGCGCCTCGGCGCGCTCGGCGGCGGCGGCGAGCGTGGCCGAGTCGCCGCTTGCGCTCCCCATCGACAGGCTCGTGGCCTGCTTCAAGGCGTCCGCGGCGCTGTTTGCGGCCACGGCGGCCCGCTTCGCGCCGGCCACCGCTGG
>CALCXL010000093.1 GCA_937907595.1 uncultured Pseudomonadota bacterium | reverse complement strand
CGCGCGGTGGCGATGGTCGACTCCCCCGAGCAGGTCTCCCTGCTGTCGGTGGCGGCGGTGGAGCGGGGGGTGACGGTGCCCCTGTGCATCGATCTCGACGTGTCCCTGCGCATGCTCGGCGGCGCGGTGCACCTGGGCGTTCGCCGCTCCCCCCTGCGCGACCTGGCCTCCGCCCGGGAGCTGGCCCACCGCATCCGCGCCACCCCCGCCGTGGCCCTGGTGGGCGTCATGGCCTACGAAGCCCAGGTGGCCGGCCTGCCCGACCGCGTGCCGGGGCAGGCCCTACTCGATCCCATCCGCCGCGGCATCAAGGCCCGCTCCCGCCCCCTGGCCGCGCGCCGCCGGTCGGAGCTGGTGGAGGCCCTGCGCGCCGACGGCTTCGACATCGACCTGGTCAACGGGGGCGGCACCGGCTCCCTGGCCGCGACGTCGGCCGACGGCTCGTGCACCGAGGTCACCGCCGGATCGGGCTTCTACTGCCCCAGCCTCTTCGACGGCTACGACGACCTGCCCCTGCAGCCCGCGGCCTGGTTCGCGCTGCCCATCGTGCGCTTCCCCGACGCCGATCACGTCACCTGCGGCTTCGGCGGGTGGACCGCCTCGGGACCCGCCGACGCCAGCCGCGCCGCCACCGTGCACAGCCCCCCCGGCCTCAGCCCCCTGGGCATGGAGGGCTTCGGCGAGGTCCAGACCCCCTTCCGTCGGGGCCCCGGCGCCCCCGAACTGCGCCTGGGCGACCCCGTCATCTGCCGCCACGCCAAGGCCGGTGAGCTCATGGAGCACGTCGCCGAGGTCCTGCTCGTCAGCGGCGACCAGGTGCTGGAGGTCGCCCCGACGATGCGCGGACTGAGCCTGCCCTTTGGTTAGACGCGGGACTTGCGCCAGAATGCGCGCATGATCCTGGACCGCCGCTCCTTCCTGCAGGGTGTGACCGCCGCCGCTGTCGGCCTGGCCGCCCCCCGCCGCGCCGCCGCCGAGCCCTCGCCCGAGGAGCTGATCCTGGGCGGCAAGCCCGATCTGCGGATCCACCAGGCCCGCCCGGTCAATGCGGAGACCCCCGTCACCCTGCTGGACGGCGACGTCACGCCCAACCACCACCACTTCGTGCGGAACCACGGCCTGGTGCCTGCCCGCGCGCCCTTGCGCGACCTCGACGGCTGGAGCCTGACTGTCGACGGTGTGGTCGATCGGCCCACCGCCTTCACCCTGGAGCAGCTCCAGGAGGACTTTCCCTCCCGCACCGCCAACGTCGTCCTGGAGTGCGCCGGCAACGGCCGCGCCGGCTACCGCCCCCAGACGAAAGGCACACCCTGGACCCTGGGCGCGGTGGGCTGCGCCCAGTGGACCGGCGTGCTGCTGCGCGACGTGCTCGACACCCTGGACGTGCGCCTCAACGACGCCGTGCACGTCGCCTTCGAGGGCGAGGACCGCCACCTGAGCGGGGACCCCGGCAAGCAGGCGCTGTCCCGCGCGATCCCCTTCCAGAAGGCCGTCGACGGCCACACCATGCTGGCCTGGGCCATGAACGGTGAGCCCCTGCCGGCCGAGCACGGCTGGCCCCTGCGCCTGATCGTGCCCGGCTACCCCGGCAGCGCCTCGGGCAAGTGGCTCCGGCGCCTGTGGGTCCGCGACCAGGAGCACGACAGCGAAGGCATGGGCGGCCTGTCCTACCGCATGCCCCGCCACCCGGTGGCGCCTGGCGGGGCCGTGGACCCCGAGCAGATGCAGGTCATCGAGCAGATGCCGGTGAAGTCGATCATCACCCACCCCGGCACCGGCGTGGGCGTGGCGGCCGGCGAGCCCCTGCAGATCCGCGGCCAGGCCTGGTCCGGGGCGGGGCGCATCACCGCCGTCGACCTGAGCTGGGACTTCGGCAACACGTGGACGGCGGCCAACCTGCAGGCCCCGCCGAACCCCTACGCCTGGCAGCGGTGGGCCCGGCCGATCACCCTGCCCGGGCCCGGCTACTACGAGCTCTGGGCCCGCGCCACGGACGAGACCGGCGCCATGCAGCCCCAGGTGGTGCCCGGCTGGAACCCCCGTGGCTACCTCAACCACGCCATGCAGCGCATCGCCATCCAGGTGACGTAGGTGACCCTGGACCGCGCCTTCGAGGCGGCCCTGGGCCTGGCCGCCGTCGCCCTGCTGGGGTGGATGGGGCTGTCGATGTCGGCCTCTTCGGGGCACCTGCCCCAGCCCGAGGGCGCGGAGGTGGGCGGCGAGGAGGAGGCGGCGTCTTGCAGGGCTTGGGTGATCCTGGCCGCGGGCAGCAGCACCTCGCGCAGGCGACGCCGGAGCTCCGGCCAGATCTTGCGCACACGGTCCAGCTCGGCCTGGCGCGCGGCGCCGATCAGCTGCTTGGCGGTCAGCTGCTCGCGGACCTCGTCGATGACGGCCGGGGTCAGGGCCGGGTGCAGTGAGGCCAGGTCGTCGGGGAGCTCGGCCCCTGGGGGCGTCGTCGTGGGCAGCGCGTGGGGATCGAGGGCGACGAGGCGCTCGAAGAGCATCGCGCTGAGGCGGGTCGCGATCCCCACCTGGGTGCCGTGCAGGGCAAAGAGGGCGCCGTGCTGGCAG
>CALCXL010000092.1 GCA_937907595.1 uncultured Pseudomonadota bacterium | reverse complement strand
CGTCGCCGGTGCCGGGATCCACCCGGATCCCCGCCAGGCCGTTGCCGGAGATGACGTTGAAGGGGCCGATGGTGACGTCGTCCGCGCCCACGATGACGACCCCGCCACCCTGGTTGGCCGCCGCCACGAGCCCAGCGCGGTCGGTGCCGATGAGGCAGCCCTCCACCAGGGCGTCGTCCCCGTTGTTGGTGAAGTGCAGGCCCGCGTCGCCGGCGGACTGCAGGTTCAGCCCGCGCAACGTCACGCCCGACGCGGCGATCACGAGCAGGTCCGAGTCGGGCGCGATCGGCAGGTTGCTCCCGTCGATCGTCGGACCGATCGCCAGGTCGAAGCCGTCTGCCGCCAGCGTCGTGCTCTCCTGCACCGCGCCGCAGCCCGTGCAGTCGTAGCCGTCGATGGTCAGGTTGTTGACGTCGATCTCCGGGAGCGGATCCTCCAACACGATGATCGGCTCGCCCGGGGGCAGCGCGCTGAAGTCGAAGACGATGGTGTCGCCCGGGTCCGCGTCCTTGATCGCCTCCCGCAGGCTGCAGTTGGCGGGCCCACAGGCGCCGTCGTCGTCACCCAGCGTGTCCACGACGAGGGTCGCGGCGCCCGCCGGGCTCGTCAGCAGCAGAAGGAGGGCAACCGGAGCGGGGGATCGCACAGCGCCGAGTATAGTCGGGGGGCCTCATGCGCTTCGCCCTGTTGTCGATCCTGCTGGTTCTCCCGACGGTCGCCCAGGCCGCGTCCGCCGACGCCCTGCGCGCGTCCATCGACGCAGGCCGGTGCCGGGAGGCCGCTATCGAGCTGGAAGAGGCCCTGCCCGGCGAGGACCGCGCGTCGCTCTGGCGCCTGCTCGGCGACGCCCACCGCTGCCTGGGCAACACGCGCCCGGCGGTGCTCGCCTACCGCCGCTACCTGGCGATGTCGGGCCCCGATCCCGCGGTGCAGGGCCTGGTGATCGGCCTGCGCGAGCGCCTGGGGCGCCTGCTGGTGACCGTGGACCCCGAACAGGGCGAAGCCAGCCGGGTCGACGTGGAGCTGGCCGACGGCAGCACGGAGGCCGGCTCGCGGACCACCGGCAACGTCTGGCTCATCCAGGACCTGGAGCCCGCCCGGCCCAGCACCGTGCTCGTGCGCGGCCTGGGACTCGCCGAGACCCGCGCGCGCGCCCCGGGGCCTCCCCTCGGAGGCCAGGCCCGCCTGGAGATCCAGCCACGGTGGGTCGGCGTGGCCACCGTCGCCCTGGAGCCATCGCTGCCTGCGGACGTGCAGGTCGAGGTCGCCGGGCCCGACGGCGCCCTCCTCCTCCGCCCCAGCGAGCCCCTGCAGCTCAACGCCGGCGAGCGCCTCGTCTCGACGGTCAGCAGCCGCGGACGCGTGGACGCGAAGGTGACGCTGGCCCCGGGCGAGTCGCGGCGCATCGACGCCCGCCCCTGGGTGCCCACCTCGGTCTCCGTGCGCGGTCTGCCGACCGGCTCCACCGTGCGGGTGTTCCTGGAGGGGGTCGATCCCCCGATGGAGCGTCAGGTCGCCACGCCGCCGGACGTCGGCACCGTCGACCCCACCTGGGGCGTGTGGCTGAGCCCGACCTTGACCATCGACTCCCTCGTCGGCGGCGCCGGGACCCTGGTCGTCTCCCACCCGACCCTGGGGGTTCTGGCTTCGGAGCTGCTGCTGGAGTCCGGGGCGGACAACGCCGCCGAGGTCGACTGGCGGTCCCTGCCCGGCGCCCTGGCGGTGAAGAGCGGGTACGACGTGTGGCGCTCGGCCGAGGCCGCCGCGCGCTCCGACGAGCTGACCCCCCTGATCGTGGGGCTGGGGGCGGGGGCCGCGGGGACCCTGACGGCGATCGTCGGCTGGGCCGCCGCCGGCGCCCAACAAGCGACGCTGGCCGATGCGCGCAGCCAGGCCCTGGCGGGCGCTCCGCACGAGGCAGGGCCGACCGGGTGGCTCGACGCCCACGGCGAGGCCCTGGACGGGCAGCGGGCGGCGCTGGGGGCGGCGAGCGTGGGCATGGTCGTCGGCGCCGCGGGCTTCACCATCAGCGGGGTCTTCGGGGGGCGCGCGCAGCAGGCCCGACGGGCGCGACCGGGGTGGACGCCCCCCTGATTCGACTAGGATGCCCCCGTGGCAGGCATGGCAGACCAGCAGATCGGGCCCTACCGGCTGGTGCGTCGCCTCGGCCGCGGCGGCTTCGCGGACGTGTGGCTCGCCGAGCGCGACGGCCCCGGCGGCTTCCATCGGCAGGTCGCCCTCAAGCTGGTCGTGGCCAGCCACGGCGACGGCGACCAGGAAGGCGACGCCCTGCGCGCCGACGCCCTCCTGCGCGAAGCCCGACTGGTCTCCTGGCTGGACGACCCCGCGATCGTGGCCGTGGAAGCCGCCGAAGCGGAGGACGACTTCATCTGGATGGCGATGGAGTACTGCGACGGCGGCTCGCTGACGTCGCTGCTCCGCCGCATGACCCGGCACGGGCTGCCCATGCCCCCGGCGGTGGCGGTGCGCATCGCCCGAGACGTGGCGCGCGCGCTGGCGGCGGCCCACCGACTCGTCTCGCCCGACGGCCAGCAGCTCTGCATCGTCCACCGGGACCTGAAGCCCGGGAACGTCCTGCTGACCCGCGCCGGGGACACCAAGGTCTGCGACTTCGGCATCGCGAAGGCCACCGACGACACCAACATCACCGGCACCGGCATGCTCAAGGGGACCGCGGGCTACGTGGCGCCGGAGCTCTGGCACGACGTCCGGGCTTTCTCCTCGGCCAGCGACGCCTTCGCCCTGGGCACCCTGCTGGTGGAGCTGATCACGCTGCAGCGGCTGCACGCCGGCGGCGCGATGCCCATGATCTTCCGCCGCATCACCGAGGGCACCGGGGCCGACGACGCCGCGCAGGCCGCCCCCTACCTGCCCGCCGCCGTGCCGCTGCTCATCGATCTGTTGCAGCGGGACCCGGCCCGGCGCCTGGACGACCTCGCCGTCGCCGCGGCCCGCCTGGACGAGCTCCTGGCGACCCTGCCGCCGGTGGCGGAGCCGGCGCTGCTGCTGGACGTCCTGGACCACCTGGACGGCCGGGGGCGCAGGCCGAAGTCCCTGCCCGCGCGGGTGGGCCACGCGTGGCACGTCCTCCTCCAGCAGGCCCTGGGAGTCGACGTCCCCATGGTGCCCGGCCCCGCCGGCCGCGA
>CALCXL010000091.1 GCA_937907595.1 uncultured Pseudomonadota bacterium | reverse complement strand
ACAGCAAGAACCCGGACACGCCGCTCTACCTGGACAGCCCGCGGGCTCTGAGCTTCAGCACGTCGGGCCACTCCCTGCGCGTGGCCGGGCGCAGCGTGCCGGGCGCCAAGGTCTACGTGGACACCCGCCGGGTGCCGGAGGTCATCGACGGCCGCTTCGACGTGGAGATCCCCCTCGTCGAGGGCCTCAACGAGATCCAGGTCCTGGCCGTGGTCGACGGGGACGCAGGCACCCGGCGCCGTCCACCCACCAAGTTGAACCTGGTGGTGATCTCCGAGCCGAACCCGGGCCCCAGCGCCGCCGAGCGCCTGCGCAGCCAGGACCCGGTGGCCCTGCGCGCCGTGTTGGATGCGGCGGCGCAGGACCCGTGGAGTCAGGTGGACGAGCGGGTTAGCTTCCCCTTGGTGATCGGCCAGGTGGCGCGCACGCCGGTGGGGGAGACCTGCCACGTCCGCATCGACGGGATGGCCTGCTCCCAGGAGGCGCGCCGCGAGGTGCGCGTGGGGTTCTCCCCCGTCCTGGCCTCCGCCTGCGCCGGCGAGGAGTTCCCCGCCGTGGTGGAGCTGCAGGAGTGCCCCCGGGACCTGGACGAGGGCCGCCGCATCCAGATCGCTGGCACCATCCGGGGCGCGGTCGGCGGTCGGTGGGGCCTGCGCACGGTCGAGCGTCCCCTCGTCGCGGCTTCGGCCTGGGCCCCGGCGCCCTGGGTCGAGCCTGCCCCCGCGGTCCAGGCTCCGCCGTCCTCTCCGGCGGAGGGGGGCTGAATGGAGGTCGCAGGCTACGAGCTCAAGGAGGTGCTGGGCGAGGGCCGGACGGGCCGGGTGTACCGCGCGGTCCGGGTGTCCGACGGCACGGAGGTCGCGTTCCGCCAGGTCAAGCCGCACCTCGCGCCGGACCCGGCCATCGTCGAGTCGGTCTGCGCGTTGGCGAAGGACTGCGCGGACTTCAAGCATGTGTCGCTGGTGCCGGTCCTGCAGGCGTTCTCCGTGCAGGGCGCGCTGTGCGTCGTCGAGCCGCTGGTGGAAGGGCAGTCGCTGGCCGCCCGCCTGGAGGCCGGCGTGATGCCACCGGCGGAGGTCGTCAGCCTGGGCCAGCAGCTCTGCGACGCCCTCACCGAGCTGCACGGCCGGGACCTGCACCACGGCGACATCCGCCCCGCCAACGTCCTGCTCACCGGGCGGGGGGCGCGGCTGGTGGGCCTGGGCGTGGCCGACAGGACCCGCCGCCGCCGCCACGAGCGCAGCATGTTCGGCGATCCCTTCGACGCCCCCGAGGTGCGCGACGGCTCCCGGGGCTCCGCATCGGCCGACCTCTTCGCGCTGTCGGCCACCCTGCACCGGGCCCTGGCGGGGGAGCAGGAGTGGAGCGACCTGCCGGGCACGGACGACGACTCCCTGCTGGAGGTGCTCAAGCAGGGCATGGGCCCGACGCCGATGATGCGCTTCCCCGGCGCGGCAGAGATGCGTCGCCTGCTGGGCGCGGCCCTGGGCGAGGTGGAGACGGCCGAGCGCCAGCGCGAGCAAGCCGCGGCCGAGCGCCGGCTGGCGGAGGCGGAGCAGGTTGCCGAGGCGGAGCGCCCCGCCCGCCAGCTCC
>CALCXL010000090.1 GCA_937907595.1 uncultured Pseudomonadota bacterium | reverse complement strand
GCCGGGATCTCCGGGTCGTCGATGAGGCCCAGGCTGGCGTCGGCGTGCACGCCGCCCACGGACGCGACCGCGCGCACCCGCTCCAGCACGTCGTCCAGCTGCTTGCCCTTCTTGAGGCCGCGCCAGGCCGCCACGATGCCCAGGGCCTGGGATCCGCGGGCCTTCGCCGCTTCGGCGTGTTCGATGACCTCGGCGTTGCCCACCAGGTCGTACTCGGGGATCTCCGAGGGGAAGCGCACCGACTGGGAGCAGAAGCCACAGTCCTCGGAGCACCGGCCGCTCTTGGCGTTGATGATGGAGCACAGGTGCACGTCGGCGCCCTGGAACTGATGCCGCACGCGGTTGGCGCCTGCGAAGAGGTCGAAGGCGTCGGGGCCCTGGGCGCTCAACATCGCCACGGCCTCGTCGCGGGTCACCGATCCGCCGTCCAGCACGCGGTCGACGATGGGGGACAGCCAGTCTCGAAACGTCGTCATCGTCGCTCCCTACACCAGATCCGCGGGGTGCAGCATCTGCCGCTCCGCCAGTTCAACCAGCTCCTGCAGCTTCTGCAAGCCGCTGGACCAGGCGATCGCCTGCTCAAACCACTGCTTGCCCAGCTCCGTGTCGCCCAACCGGCGGTGCATCTCCCCGCAGAGGTAGCCCACGATCACCAGGTCCTCGCGCCGGCCGAACCAGCGCTTCTCCGTGATGCCCTGCCGGTAGCAGCCCAGGGCGCGGCGTCGGCAGCGTCGGCCGTCGGCGTCGCGGCCGGCGTCCTCGTGCAGCCAGGCCGCGCGCAGCATGGCGTCGCCTTCCTTGAGGGGGCCGTGGCCCAGCCAGCGCTCCACCTGGGACGCGTTCTCCCACCGCAGGGCGGGGTCCGCGACGCCGATGCGATCGCCCAGGAGCTTCAGCTGCTCCGTGATCGTCGACTCCACGTCCTTCGGCCGGTCCGCCAGCAGCGGATCGTGGGCGTCGTCGTGATCGTCCTGGCTGAAGAAGGCGCCCGTGTCCTTGCCCGGCACCACCTTGTCCGCCTTGGGCGCGTGCTCCTCGAAGCGGGAGACGTCGCCCGTCAAGCCGCAGCCCGGGCAGGCGTTCAGCATCTTGGGCAGCGGGTCCTCGCCCTCCGGGATGCGGCGCAGGTCGGAGGTGAGCGGGCCACGATCGCGGGACGCGAGCACCGAGTGCCCGTCGAAGGTGGTCGCGCAGAGCGGGCAGGTGATGGATCGGGGGGTAATTGTGGTCACGGCGGCGGAGCGTAGCAGCGCGATCAGCGATGGGCAGGCAGGATCCACCCCGTGCGTGCCCTGGCCCTGCTCCTGTTGCTGCCCGCGTGCGTCGCCGACGTGCCCGATGGCGGCGACGTCGACGACGACGACAGCCCCAGCGGGCCGATCTGCCCGATGGATCCGGGGGAGCCTTCCCTCACCCTCGTCAGCGACGACGACCGGCACGTCCCCATGGTCGACGGTGACGATATCGTCGTGCAGCGCCAGCACCAGGGCGCCATCGCCACCGTCATCGGAGTGCGCTGGACCGGGGTGGACGGCGGGGTGCTCCTGGGCGAGTTCCGCGCGAGCGTGACCGACGACGTGGGCAACGTGCTGGCCGAGCGCGTCTTCGACGAGACCACCGCGCCCTGCGACCGCCACGAGGGCGTCGGCTTTCACACCCTGGAGGTCTTCTACGCCTTCGGGGGGCCCATGCCCGACGTGCAGGGGCTGCCGGCCACGCTGGAGGTCACGGCGGCGGGCCTGAGCGACCGGATCCGCGGCACCCTGGTCCTGGAGGAGGGCGGCTGATCCGCTCGCGCGCGCCGGGCCCCCAGGAAGGGGCGCAATCGTGCTAGATGCCCCGCCGATGGCCGCTCCCGACCCCACCGCCGTCGCCTGGCGGCTCGCGATCCCCGCCCTGATCTTCAGCGGCGCCGTGCAGTCCGTGATCTCGCCGCCCATCAACCTGTGGTGGCTGCACCCCGTCTCCTTCGTCCCGGCGCTGTGGGTGCTGCGTCGCCTGGGCGGAGGCCGGGCCCTGCTGGCCGGCTGGCTCATGGGCATCGCCGCCAACGCCGCGATCTTCCCGTGGATCGTGCACACGGTGCAGACCTTCTCCAACCTGCCCACCTGGGCCGCGGTGCTCTGCCTGCTGGCCTTCGCCATGGTCTGGGGCTTCTACGGCGCGGTCTTCGGCTGGGGACTGCAGCCGATCCTGCGCCGGGCCGGGGCCTGGTGGCCCGTGGCCGCCGCCGCCTGGTTCACGGCCTGCGAGTACCTCAACCCGCAGCTCTTCCCCTACTACCAGGGCGTCTCCTGGTACCAGCAGCCCGCCGTCTTCCTGGTGACCGGCCTGACTGGCGTGCCCGGCATGACGTTCGGCCTGCTGCTCTGCAACGCCGTCCTCCTGGCCCTCTGGCTGCACAGGCGGGACCCCACCGCCGCCAGCCGCCGGGCCCTGCAGCGGGGCGCGGGCACCCTGGCGCTCTGCGTGGTCGTCGCCCTGGGCTACTCGCAGCTTCGCCTGCACAAGATCGACGCAGCGGAGGCCACGGCGCCCGTCACCCGCCTGGGCATGGTGCAGACCAACCTGGACGTGTTCCGCGCCCGGGCCATGCGCCAGCGCAGCCGCTTCGCCAACGTCAACACCTACATCGACCAGGCCACGGAGGCCGTGCAGGCGGACCCGGACATCGACGTCCTGGTCTTCCCGGAGGGAGGCTTGCGCGGCACCGCGTCGGCCCCCCACAACATGCGCGCGCGTCAGTTCGTTCGGGACTTCGACGTGGAGATCTGGACCGGCGCCGGGACCCTGGCGAAGTGGCCCGACGGCACCACGGGCTTCCAGAATTCGGCGGTGCGCATCTTCGGTGACGGGGAGGTCAGCGC
>CALCXL010000089.1 GCA_937907595.1 uncultured Pseudomonadota bacterium | reverse complement strand
GCTCATCGCCCCCCTGCTGGCCCTGCAGCCCGCGCGCATCGCCATGATCTCCTGCGACCCCGCCACCTGCGGCCGCGACGTCGGGGCCCTGCGCGCCGGCGGCTACACCCTGGACTCGGCCGAGGCCTGGGACATGTTCCCGCACACCCACCACGTCGAGGCCCTGGTCTGGCTGAGCCGCGCCTGATCCTGCCGCCCAGCAGCCCCCTCCTCCCCTCCGCCCACGGTGCCCGCGCCGCCCGCCCAGGAGCCCCCCGCCGCCCATGAACCGAGCCCGCCGCAAGCTGGCCGTCGCCACCTGGACCCTCCCCACCGAGGGCCTGATCCTGGGCCGCCTCACCGTGCCCGCCGCGCCCATCGAGGCCTACGTCGCCGCCGCGGGG
Source organism: uncultured Pseudomonadota bacterium (assembly GCA_937907595.1). GTDB lineage: Bacteria > Myxococcota_A > UBA796 > UBA9615 > UBA9615 > CALCXL01. Next base: position 2,484 of record CALCXL010000089.1, on the reverse strand, counting down.
CTGTCCCTGACCGACGTGATCGCCGCCGCCGGAGCCCGCGCCCTGGCCCGGGCCGAGGGGCTCAACGGCCGGCTCTGCTGGGGCCGCTTCGTCCCGCACCCCTCGGCCGACGTCTCCGTGCGCCGGCCCGACACCCAGGGCGTCCTGCGCACCCGCCTGCTCCGGGGCGCCGACCGCCTGTCCCCCGCCGAGGTGGCCGCCGCCCTGACCAGCGCCCCCGTCGTCGCCCTCCCCCGCTGGCTGACCTCCCTGCCGGTGGTCCTGGCGCGCCCGATGATCGCCCTGCTGGGCTTCGTCGTCGGCAGCCTCGGCCGCCCCGCCCTCGGCCTGCCCGCGTCCCCCCACGGCGGCGCGATGCTGACGGTGCTGGAGTCCGAGCACCTGGACGAGGCCTGGGCCCCGCCCCCGCCCTTCGCCGCCCCCGCGGTGCACGTCCTGGTCCTGCCCCCCCGGGACGAGCCCGTGGCGGTCGACGGCGAAGTCCGGGTGGAGCGTCGCCTGACGCTCTGCGCCACGGTCGATCACCGCTTCCTGGACGGCTTCGAGGGAGGGGTGCTGGCCCGGCTCCTGCGCGAGCTGCTGGCGGATCCTGCGTCGATGGACTGAAGGCGGCCGGCCACGGGCCCCGCTCCACCGCGGGTTCAGGGTGCAGCCTCGCCCGTGGCGAGCCGCGGGGTCAGCCGAACTGCGGATCAGGCTCTGATGGCGCTTCAGTCCGCCCACCAGTTGTCCAGCCACGAGCACTCATCGAGCTCGTAGCCGTCCTCTCCGTACGCCAGAGACCAGCGCGTCGTCCAGATGAACACGTCCCGTGGCACACGGAGCGGGGCGATGAAGCGGCGCGGGGCGACCTCGACCTCGTCCAGGCGGACGGAGAATGTCATAAGACGCTCCGAGGTGTCGGCGAAGCCCGCGCTGTTGACCAGGTCCTGCCCTCCCCCCAAGGTCCAACCGGCACCGTGGGCGGTGATCGAGACCTCCTCGGGCCAGGGCTCCGGCCCGTCCACCGTGAAGGCGACGTAGAGGATGGAGGACTCTGCGGGGTCGTAGTCCTTCCAGCAATTGACGACATCGGTCACGGCCAGGTTGACGAGCTCCACCCCCGGCTCCCACACCGCCCGCTCGGCGCGCTGGCTGGGCTGCTCGTCGGCGCGGGCCACACGCAGGCGGCTGTGTCCGTAGATGCTCGGCCAGTCCAGGGACTGCTCCCGGGCGGGCTCGCCGTCGGGGCGCACGATCTGCAGGGCCGTGGCGCCGTTGGTGGGCAGGAGGATCTCCGGCGCGCGGTCGCCGTCGACGTCCGCCCACGCGGGGCCGCTCCCCCAACCGCCGGGGGAAGCCTCGAAGCGTGCCAACCCCCGCCCGGTGGCCGCGTCGAGCACCACCAAGCCGCCGCCAGAGGAAACGAGCAGCTCGGGAATTCCGTCGGCGCCCAGGTCCGCCAGCGTGGGGGCGGTAAAGACGGGCGGGTCTCCCTGGAGAGGCAGGCTCCAGACGGGAGCGTCGAAGACCGTCGTGCGATGCACCGCCCCGCCCCGGACCAGGAACACGTCGCTGAAGCCGTCCCCGTCCACGTCGGCCACCGCAGATAGCTGATTCCCCACCTGGGGGGTAGAGAGCGGCCACCAGGGTTCCTCGCCCAGGAGCATCGCCGCGCGCACGACAACGCCCCCGCTGCTGGTCCGGCCTCCGAGCCAGAGTTCGCCGCCCAACCAGAGGGGGGTCAGTGGCCCCCCGAAGCCATCCAGGCAGGCGCGCACCTCCCCTTCGAGCGTGAACACGCCTTCCATGGTGACGACCTCCAGCTCGCCGTCGCCGTCCAGGTCAAGCAAGCGCGCACCGCCACCCTGGTTCCAGAACAGCGAGCCGCCCGCGCACGAGCTCAGCTCAGCAATCAGATCGCCCGTAGCCGCATCGAGGATCTGTCGGCAACCTACGAGCAGGCCGGTGCTCCGATCCGAGGAGACGTAGATGTCGCCAAGGCACACATTCGGATAGCCCCAGTCGCCGAACCTCTCCACCTCCCAGGCATCGCCGGTGGCTTCGGCCCAACCGACCACGGCCTCGTCGGGCCACGACTGCCGCGTGGTGATCACGTCGCCGCCGGTCAGCGCGGCGCCGATCCCAGCCCGGTGCAGGTAGTCCCTGCCCCCGGTCGAGAACAACGGCTGCAATTGGTTGGAGGCCTGATCCCAGCGGTACACGACCCGGGCATCGTCCCCGAAATCCGGCCCCACGCGCACCATGAATACGCGCGGAGCGCCGTCCACCTCGGCGGAGAGGACGACAGGATCAAATTCGTTTTCCTGCGGCTGCGACGCCGCGGGCACCGACTCGTCGGGCCAGAGCAGCACCGGCTCCGTGCGCAACCCGGCGACGCACTGCGTGGGTGCGAGGTCGCGCTGGAAGCGGAAGGCCGACACCGGCCACAGCTCTTCGCAGGGGCTGAGCGCGGGCGTGGGGGACGGGGAGGGCGTGGGGGAT
>CALCXL010000088.1 GCA_937907595.1 uncultured Pseudomonadota bacterium | reverse complement strand
GCTGGAGCTGCGGCTGGCCCCCGAGGTCAAGGGCGTGGAGATCGACCGCGACGGCGAGCGGCTGAGGATCGTGTTCACCGATCGACGCTTCGCGGGCAGCTCCGTGCGCCTGCAGACCCGTCGCGTGCAGGAGGCGCTGGATCGGCGCCGCAACCAGCACGAGGACGTGGCCCTCACCGACGTCCTCCTGGAGCCCCGACCCGGCGCCCAGCCCTGGGTGGACCAGCGCCCGGTGATCTGGCCGGTGGGCGCGGAGTCGCCGGTGCGTCCGGGGCTGGAGCTCGAGTCGCGACCCCGCCGCACGCCCCGCCCCCCCACGGACCTGCGCGCCACCTGGATGGCGTCCGAGGTGCTCGGCGCGGCGGTGACCAAGGCCGAGGGCGGCGACCTCAAGGGAGCCCTGCGGGAGCTCAGCGGCCTGAGCACCCCCAGCGACGAGGCCCGCGCGCTGGTGGCCACGCTCCGCGGCTACATCTACTCCCTGCCCCTGGCGGACGGCGAGCCCTACGGCCCCGGCCGGGCGGCGAGCGCCTTCGTGTTGGCCGCGGCGCTGCAGCCCGGCGCGACCTGGCTGTCCTGGGCCCGGGGCATGGCCGGCTACGGCTACGAGCGGGAGAACAACTTCATCGAGGCCGAGCTGCAGTACCGCAAGGCGGTGGAGGCGGCGCCGGACGACGAGGACCGCGGATTGTGGGAGGCGGGCCGCGGCGTCTCCTCCATCCAGTCGCGGCGGGTGGAGCGCGGTGTGGAGCAGATCCGGGCCTTCGCCGGGGCGCTGCGCAGCAAGGACGACGCCATGCTCTTCGAGCTCCGCCGCTCCGTGGCCTGGGGGCTGTGGAAGGACGGGGAGCACGCGCAAGCCGCCGCGGTGGCCGACCTGGCCCTGGCGGATCACCCCAGCGAGGCCCGGGAGCCGACGTTCGACTACTTCTGGTCGCGGCTCTATCTGGACGCGGGACGCAGCGCCCCGGCCCTGCCCTTCCTCGAGCGGCAGCTGAGCGAGGGGGAGCGGGTCTGGCGGGAGCGCGCGCGGTGGTGGCTGCACGAGGCCGCCCTGCAGCACCGCGACATCACCGAGTCCCGCCGTCGCCTCAAGCAGATCATCGACGAGACCCCTGGCTCCACCCTGGTGCCCCTGGCCCGCACCCGCCTCCTGGTGCTGGACGCCATCGCCGCGGACGGTAAGGGCGAGGGCATGAGCTGGCAGGAGGTGAGCCTGGGGCTGCGGGAGCGGGCCGTGGAGTGGCCCAACACCGTCGTCGAGGGCGAAGCCATGTCCTACGTCGCGCAGCTGTGGCTGGAGCTGGGGTTGGTGCAGGACGCGGTGAACCTCTACGCCTGGATCGAGGAGCGGAACCCCGGCTACCGGGGCCCCGTCGCCCGGGACGAGTTCTTCTGCCGCGCCGCGCCCCGGGCCTTCCGCGAGCTGCGCGCCCTGGGGGAGGTGACCCGGGCCCTGGGGGTGTACCGCGGCTTCCTGGACGATCCCTCCATGCACGCCTGCATCGACTCCCAGATCCGCAACGACGCCGCCCAGGCCGCCACCGTCGCCGGCCTGCCGGACCTGGCCGCCCGCTGGTTGGGCCAAGCGGTGGCTGAGGGCACGTCGGGCCTGGACGAGGCGAAGCACCTGGTCTCCCTGGCCGACATCTACGTGCAGCAGGGCAAGCTGGACGCCGCCGCGCAGACGCTGGACTACCTGGAGAACTCGGATCTGCCGCTGCCGTCGCCCAGCTACATGGCGACGCGGGGGGACGTGCTGCGCATGCAGAAGCGCTGGGCGGAGGCCCTGGCGGCCTACGACGACGCCGTGCTGGAGGCCGCGGCCACCGTGCGCAGCCGCCAGAACCTGCCCGCCCTGCACTACCACCGCGGGCTGGTGCTCGAGGAGCTGGAGGACTTCGACCGCTCTCTGGTGGAGCTGCGCTCGGGCGTGGAGCAGGGCGGGGCCGAAGACCCGGTGCTGGGCTGGCTCAAGGTCGCGGCCGTGGGCGTGCGGGTGGCTGAGACGCCGGAGGCCTGGCAGGCGGTGATGGACGCAGTGGATGCCGCGCAGGACGGCCAGCCCGGCGACTCCCGCGCGCGCGCGCTGCAGTACTACCGGGCCGCCGCACTGGAGGGCCTGGGCCGGGTGCCCGAGGCGGGGGCGCTGCTGGCCACGCTGGCCGACGGAACCGACGCCTGGGCCCTGCGGGCTCGCGAGCACCGGTCCCGGGCGGCCTTCGACGCGTCGGTGGACGCCCTGGTCAAGCCGAAGGTCCCGTAGGACCGACGACGGCGGTCAGGGTTCCTTGGCGGGTTCGTCGTCGGGCCGCTCACCCCACAGCCAGCAGAGCTCAATCGGCACGGCCTCAAAGGGCTCCATCGCCGCGACCTCGCGCTCGCCGTGCACGCCCAGCAGCAGGTAGCCGTCCTCCTGCAGGCGGTAGACCTCCACGGTCTGGGCCTCGGGATCCACCAGCCAGAGGTGGCGCACGCCGGCCTGCGCGTAGACGGGCAGCTTGACCATGCGGTCCAGGCGGCGGGTGGAGGGGGACAGGACCTCGGCCAGCCAGTCGGGGGCGAGGTCGATGGCCGGCGTGTCCGGCACGGCCGGCATGCGCTCGGTTCGCCAGCCGGCCAGGTCGGGGACCAGCACGTTGGGCCCCAGGTGGAGTTCGGGCTCGAACAGGATCAGCCAGCCCCCCGGTCCGCCTTGACCTCGACGGAAGGGTGGTCCCAGTGCCTCGCTCAGACTCGTCGACGCGACGCTGTGCTTCGGCGCCGGCCGCGGAGAGGTGTACAGCTCCCCCGCCACGAGCTCCGCCACCAGGTGGTCCGGCGCGGCCAGGAGGTCGTCGTAGTCGGCGAAGCGTGGGGCGGGTGCTGCCATGCGGTCAGGATAGGTCGGCGCGGGCGGCCGCGGAAGCCTGAACCGCCGCCCCAGGGGACGCTGAGGGCGCCCCCCCAGCCCGCGATCGCCTCCCGCGATCGCACCGTCAGGCACGGGTGTCAGCGATCCGTCAGCGCCCTGACGATCGCCGTCAGCAGAACCACGATCGCGGCGAGAACGATCCCGCCAGATCGTTGTCGCCGCGATTCGGAGCAGAGGAGGATGTCCCTCAAATCGGTCCTGGAGCGCGCTCCAGCGTCGATCTGAATTCCTTATCGGGAGTCTGGCACGGAGCTTGAACTCTTTTTCTGCGAGCCGGCAGGACGCTGGCAGAAAGGACCCAAGGCGATGTCAGGACGACTCTTCGATCCAGTCCTCTCGACGCTGAGCCAGTCGCTCAATCTGCGCATGCAGCAGCACGGCCTCAGCACGTCGAACATCGCCAACTCGGAGACGCCCCAGTACCGCGCTCGGCGGTTGGACTTCGAGGCAGCCTTCGAGCGGGTGATGGAGGCCTCTTCCGAGGGGATCGAGATCAACGACAGCGAGATGGCGGCCAGCGTCGACGAGATCGACGCGCCGGCCTGGTCCGAAGACGGCAACTCGGTGAACCCCGACGAGGAGATGACCGTCCTCGTCACCAACAACATGCTCTTCAACGCCACGGTCGAGGTCATGAACCGCCGACTCGCGATGTTGGAATACGCAGCGACCGACGGGGGCAAGTGATGAATCTGCTCGGAATTCTTCAAGTGAGCGCCAGCGGCCTGACCGCCGAGCGCACCCGGCTGCAGACGGTCAGCTCCAACATCGCCAACGCGCGGACCACGCGCACCCCCGACGGCGGCCCCTACCAGCGGCAGATGCCGGTGTTCGAGGCGCAGTCCCTGGGCGACGAGTTCGGCGGGATGCTGACGGACAAGCTGCGCGCCCCGGTGGTCACGTCGGTGGTCAGCGACCAGCGGCCGGCCGAGATGGTCTACGACCCCGGCCACCCCGACGCGGACCCGGAGACCGGGCTGGTGGCCATGCCCAACGTCAACGTGGTCGAGGAGATGGTCGACATGATCAGCGCCTCGCGCGGCTACGAGTCGAACGTCACGGCCATCTCCGCCACCAAGAACATGCTGCTCAAGGCCTTGGAGATCGGGCGATGAGCCGCATCTCGGGCTTCGGCTCGTCCAGCTACAGCGCGATCGTCCAGCAGGCGGCGGCGCGGCGGACGGGCAAGGCCCAGGAGGTCGCTGGCAAGGAGGTCAGCGCCACCCGCGACCCCTTCAAGCTGGAGGACCCGAACGTCGCCCAGAAGGTGGACGCGGCCCTGGCCCAGGTGGGCGACCTGCAGGCAAACGCCGACAAGATGGTCATCGACCTGGCGTCGGGCCAGGACGTGAACGTGCACAACACGATGGTGGAGCTGGAGAAGGCGGACATCGCCCTCAAGTACACCGTCCAGCTGCGAAACCGCGCGCTCTCCGCCTACGAAGAGCTCATGCGGATCCAGGTCTGAGGTAGGGCTCGATGGACCGTCTACGCGTATTCATCTCGCGCCTCCGGGCGTGGTTCGGCGGCCTGGACCCCCAGAAGCGGTCCCGGCTGATCGTCTCGGTGGCCCTGAGCATGGCGCTGACCGCGGCCCTGTGGGGCTGGGCCTCCCACGACCCGATGACCGTGCTGTTCCCGCAGCCCATGGACCCCAAGACCACCACGGTCGTCCTGGAGAACCTGAGCGCCCAGGGCGTGCCCTACACCCTGGAGTCGGGCACCGACCGCATCTACGTGCCCCGCAGCCAGCGCGACTCGGTGGCCCTGCGGCTCCGCGGCACCGTCCTGCAGCTGACCGACGGCAAGGGGCCCTGCACCCTGGGCGAGGGCAAGTTCGGCGTCACGCAGTTCGTGGAGCACGTCGAGTGGGTCCACTGCATGGAGGCCCAGATCGAGGGCCAGATCAACGCCTTCGCCCAGGTGCTGGGTGCCGACGTCATCCTCTCCATCGCCCAACGCAGCCTCTTCGTGGAGGACCAGGAGGACCCCAGCGCGTCGGTGCACGTCGAGCTCAAGGGCGGCGCCAGCATCACCCAGGAAGAGGGCAAGCGCATGGCGTCCCTGGTGGCGGCCGCCGTGCCCCGGCTGCGCCCCGAGCGCGTCGAGATCCTGGACGGCGACCTGCGGGTCCTGCACGCCTCGTCCGAGGACGACCCCGAGGCGCAGGTGGCCAACAGCCTGGCCGAGCGTCGCCGCGTGGAGGAGCGGTCTGCGCGCAAGAAGATCGAGAACATCCTGGAGCCGCTGGTCGGTCCCGGGAACGTCTTCGCCGAGGTCAGCGTGGAGCTCGACTCCACCGCGACCAGCATCCACAACGTCGAGCTCGACCCCGACAAGGCCGTCGCGATGGCCAGCAAGACCCGCGAGGAGAGCAAGACCGGGTTCACCAGCGGCGGCGTGCCCGGCACCACGGCCAACATCGTCGAGCAGAAGGCCGCCAACCCCGAGTCCAGCGGCCGGGGCCAGAAGAGCTCGACGTCGGACGAGCAGGTGCGCCTGGAGGTGCCCCGCAAGACCACGCAGGAGGACATCGCCCCCGGCCGTGTCGTGAACATCCGGGCCGCCGTGGTCGTGGATGGCCACTGGACGGCGGCGACCTCCGAGGCCGAGGCGGCCGCTGAGGAAGCCGGCGGTGCCGACGCGCAGCCCACCTACGTCGCGAGGGAGGCCGACGAGCTGGTGCTCTACGCCGGCCTGGTCGCCAGCGCCCTGGGCACGACGGTGGACAAGGTCACCGTGGTGAACCGCCCCTTCGCCCGGCCCTCGGTCACCAAGAAGCCCCCGGAGATCGCCTTCCTGCCCAAGCCCGAGCAGGTCTCCACCTGGGTGCCCTGGCTGATGGCGCTCCTGGCCCTGCTGCTGACCTTCACGATGGTGGTCCGCCCGGTGGTCCGCGAGGTCACCGAGGCCCCGACCCTGGAGGAGCAGCGGGCCGCCTCCGCCCTGCTGACCGATGGCAGCGGCGACGAGGAAGGCCACCACGAGGGCGGCGCCGAGCAGGTGCTGGCCGGTCTGCTGGAGACCATGAACGCAGGAGAGCGCGCCATCGGCCGCGACGAGGTCGGCCAGCTGGTGGTCGCCGATGTCACCCACACCGTCGTCACGCTGCAGGCGTGGATTCACTCGGAGGGCTGAGCGATGGCCACCAACCTCCCCGCCCGCTCCCGCCACGAACTCGCGGACATCTCCCACCTGTCGGGCTCCCAGAAGGCCGCGATCCTCATCATGTACCTGGAGGAGGCCGTCGCCCGGCAGGTCTTCGGCCACCTGGGCGAGGACGAGATCCGCTCGGTGGGCGAGGCCATCGCCAGCCTGGATCACGTCGACCCGGGCACCATCCAGGCCGTGATCAGCGAGTTCGCCGGCGACCTGAGCCGCTCGCTCTACCTGCAGGCCCAGGGCCCCGCCTACCTGCGCTCGGTCTTCCCCCAGGTGCTCGGCAAGGAGAAGGCGCACCGCGTCCTGCGCTCCATCGAGCCCGTCTCCCGCAAGGGCTTCCAGAAGCGCTTCGGCAAGATGCAGCCCGGCGCGCTGTCCGCCCGCCTGCGCAAGGAGCACCCCCAGACCATCGCCGTGGCGTGCGCGGTGCTCGGCCCGCAGATGACCGCGGCCGTGCTCGAGGGCTTCGAGCTGGACCTGCAGGTGGACGTGATGATGCGTCTGGCCCGCCTCAAGCAGTTCCCCCTGGAGCTCCTGGAGGACATCGAGGAGCTGCTGGGCACCGTGGAGGAGGGCGGGATCGAGCTGCACAACGTCGACGCCGACGGCAGCCGCCTGGTCGCGGAGACCATCAACAGCCTGCAGGGCGAGATGAAGGACGAGCTGCTCGCGGCCATCTCCCAGAAGGACGAGACGCTGGCCGGCGAGGTCAGCAAGCAGATGTTCAGCTTCGACCTCATGTGCACCGCGGACGCCAAGGGCGTGCAGAACATGCTCAAGGAGGTGGAGCGCAAGGACCTGAGCCTGGCCCTCAAGGGCGCCGACCAGAAGACCCGGCAGAAGTTCTACGAGAACATGTCCGAGCGCGCCGCCCAGTACCTGCAGGACGACATGGAGGCCATGGGGCCCGTGCGCCTGTCCGAGGTCGAGGAGGCCCAGCAGCAGATCATCGCCCTGGCCCTGCGCCTGGAAGAAGAGGGCAAGCTCATCTTCCTGGGCGGCGGCGACTCGGTGGTGGAGTAGGTCATGGACGGCTTCTCCCCCCTGCACGTGCCCGCGGACGACGGCTTCCAGGCCCTGGACCTGGGGCAGCGCGACGACGGCTTCGAGGCCCTGGGTCCCTGGGGTTCGCGGACGCCCGAGCCCCAGGCGGCCCCGGATCCCGACGAGGCCGATGAGGATCCCGAGGGCGTGTCGCAGGCCTTCCCGGCGCTGACGTCGCCGGAGCCGGCGCCCGAGCCGGTGGACCTGGAGGCCCTGGCCCAGGAGGCCTTCGACGAGGCCTACGCCCGCGGGTTGGCCGAGGGTCAGGCCAAGGCGAAGCAGCTGGCCGGCGAGGTGGAGGACCTGCTGCTGCAGCTTCAGGGGCTGCGGGCCGAGTTCTTCAACCGCTCCGTGCGCGACGTCGCAGACAGCATCATGCACATCGCCGCCACGGTGGTCCGCCGGGAGCTCTCCTTCGACAGCCGCGGCGTCGAGGACCTGGTGGTCGCGGTGCTGGACGAGGCGGCTCAGGGCGACGAGGTGGTCATCCGCCTGGCCCCCGAGGACGACCGCGCCATGAAGGAGGCCTACCCGCGGCTGCTGGAGGCCCTGGGGCGCGACGGCACCTTCCGGGTGGAGCTGGACGGCTCCCTCCACCCCGGCGGCGCGGTGATCGAGACCAGCTACGGCAGCATCGACGCGTCCATCGAGACCCAGTTGGCGGCCTTCGAGCTCAGCGTGACGGCGTGGGCCGACGGCGAAGTGGAGCCCGGCGATGAATAACACCGGCGAATTCGCGCCCGTCGACGGCCTGTCGCCCCGCCCCGCCGTGGGGGCCCTGGCGGCGGTGAAGCACAGCCAGCCCTTCAGCTACGAAGGCCAGGTCACCCAGGTGGTGGGCACGCTGCTGGAGGCGCAGGTGCCCGGGACGAGCGTCGGCTCCCTCTGCGAGGTCTCCGCGGGGGCGGGCCGCAAGCCGGTGCTCGCGGAGGTGGTTGGCTTCCGCGGCTCCAGCAACCTGCTGATGCCCCTGCACGACGTCGTCGGCATCAACCACGGCAGCAAGGTGCGGCCGGTGCGCTCCGACTTCACCGTGGCGGTCGGCCCCGACCTGCTGGGTCGCGTGCTGGGCCCCATGGGCGAGCCCATCGACGGCAAGGGCGCCCTCAGCGCCCGCAAGCGGCTGAGCATCTTCCGGGACGCGCCGGACCCCCTGAGCCGGAAGCGCATCCGCGAGCCCCTGGCCCTGGGCGTGCGCGCCATCGACTCCACGCTCACCCTGGGCAAGGGGCAGCGCATCGGGATCATGGCCGGCACCGGCGTCGGCAAGTCGACGTTGCTGGGCATGATCGCCCGCCGCGCCCGTGCCGACGTCAACGTCATCGCCCTGATCGGCGAACGTGGTCGGGAGGTCCGGGAGTTCATCGAAGAGGCGCTGGGGCCCGAGGGCATGTCGCGCAGCGTGGTCATCGCGGTGACGGGCGACGCGTCGCCGGTGCTGCGGGTCAAGGGCGCCTTCGTGGCCACCACCATCGCCGAGTACTTCCGGGACCGCGGCAACGACGTGATGTTCATGATGGACTCGGTCACCCGCCTGGCCATGGCCCAGCGCGAGATCGGCCTGGCCGCCGGCGAGCCGCCCACCGCCCGCGGCTACACCCCGTCCGTCTTCTCCATGCTGCCCCGGCTCCTGGAGCGCTGCGGGTCGGACGTGGACGGCGGCTCCATGACCGGCATCTACACCGTGCTGGTGGAGGGCGACGACTTCAACGACCCGATCTCCGACGCCACCCGCGGCATCCTGGACGGCCACATCGTGCTGACCCGCGAGCTGGCCGCGCGCAACCACTTCCCGGCCATCGACGTGCTCGCCAGCACCAGCCGCGTGATGAAGAGCGTGGTGCACCCCCAGCAGGTGGCCGACGCGGGGCAGCTCCGCGAGCTCATGGCCATCTACCGCGACGCCGAGGAGCTGGTGAACATCGGCGCCTACCGGGCCGGCTCCAACCCGCGCATCGACCGCGCCCTCTCCCTCATCCAGCCCATCCGCGACTTCCTGCGCCAGGGCCAGGACGAGGACGCCGACGTGGAGACCACCCTGCACCGCCTGGCCGAGCTGGCCGCGCGCGCCCGGGGCGAAGACGACGACGAAGGGGAGGACGCATGACCTCCAAACGCCTGGGCCGCCTGGTGCGGCTGAAGAAGCTGAAGGAGCAGGCCGCCGCCGCGGAGCTGGCCGAGGAGCAGCAGACGCTGGGCCAGGCCGAGGACGAGCTGCAGCGCCTGCGCGCCGAGGCCGAGGCCGCCGACTTCGCCGTTGTTCGGCCCGACGTGAGCCCCAGCGAGCTGGCCATGGCCTCGGCCTGGCAGGACCAGCTGGGGCGCCGGGCCGCGCAGCAGCAGGGCGTGGTGGCGGTGGCTGAGGAGCGCGTGGCCGAGCGCACGGGCGAGGTCCAGGAGGCCTGGCGTGACCGGCGGCTGCTCGAGGGCGTGCACGGCCGGGCCGTGGAGCGGGAGACCGCCGCCGACGAGGGCGCCGAGCGCCGCCGCAACGACGACATCGCGCTGCGCACCTACGGACGAAAGGGAGGCGAGGCATGAAGCACCCCTGGCTCATCTTGCTGCTGGCGGCGATGCCGCTGCTGCTGGGCGTCGACAAGGGCGAGGTGGTGGAGGAGACGCTGCCGCCGCGCAGCGAGCCCCTGCCCTGGGACAAGCCCCGCGCCAACGAAGGGGCCTGCGCCGACGAGGAGATCCTGGTCCTGCGCGACCTGCGCAAGCGCTCGCTGGAGCTGGATCGCCGGGAGGCCGAGCTGGACGAGCGCGTGGCCGCGTTGGCCTCCCTGGAGACCGAGGCCGCCACGGAGCTCGTCCGCCTGACGGAGATGCGCGACGCCATCGTGGCGCTGATGGAGAAGCAGCGGACCGGCTCGCAGGAGCAGATCGCCGGCCTGGCCCGCGTCGTCGACACCATGAAGGCCGCCGAGGCCGCGACCATGCTCGCGGGCATGGACGAGGACGTCGCCCTGCAGGTGCTCCGCAAGATCAAGCCGAAGCAGGCCGGCAAGGTGCTGGGCGCGATGCCCGACCGCAAGGCCCAGGAGCTGGGCAACCGAATGACCATCGTGCCAGACCCCCGGGAGGACTCGTGATGCCCACCACCGCCACCGGAGGCCTGCCCTCCGCGCTCCTTCAGCCTGCCGCCGGCGCCGCAGCGCTGCCTTCGGGGGACGGGGCGCTCTTTCAGTCGTTGCTGGGCGCCGCCGTGGAAGCGGAGCCACCCGCCGCCGCGGCGCCCGCGCCCGCCGTCGTCGCGGCCCCCAGCGAGGTGCCGGCCGGCGCGCTCCCCGTGCAGGAGCTGCCCCTGGACGTCCTGATGGCGTCCGATGCGGGACCGGACCCGTCGCTGTCGGCGGATGGGCCCGACCCCGCCCTGCTCGACGCCCCCGATCCGCTGGGGCTGGAGCCGCCTCCCGCCGCCGACGCCGGGGCCGACGCTGCGCCCCAGGACCCCGCTGAAGCCGCTCCCCGGAGCCCGTCCGAGCCCGTGGCGCAGGCCGCCGATCCCATCGGGTCGCGGGGGGACGACGCGGCGCGAGGGGGAGAGCAGCGATCGACGACGGCCGACGCCGAGGCGGCCCCCCTGCTCCGTTCGGCGGGCGCAGCGGCGGTGCTCGGATCCGTGGGCGACGGTCTGCGCGACGCCGAGGGCGGCGAGTCCCCCGATGCGCAGCAGCCGACCCCGGATCCCGCCCAGGCGGGCCTGGCCGCCGCGACGATGCTGTCAGGCAAGGGTCCGGCCTCGCGTTCGGGCGAGGCCCCGCTGTCCAACCCGAACGAGCCGTCCTGGGCGGTGGCCAACGGAGCCGTCGATGGGGCCGAGCTCCCCGAGCCGGGGGTCGAGCCCACGCCCCCCAAGGCGTCGACGTCGCCCTCCCTCCCCGTTGAGGCCCTGTCCGCCGCCCTGACCCCGCAGCTGCATCGCCCCCGCCCGCGCAGCCTCATCGGGGCCGATCCCGCGCGCACCGACGTGGCCGCGGTCGGCGCCCCCATGACGGCCGACGCCGTGGAGCCCACCGAGTCGGTGGAGCTGCCCCAGGCCCTGCGCACCTTCGAGCACAACGACGCCGAACCCCTGCCGGGCTCGGTGCGGCTCAACGGGGTGCGGGCGGCGCGGGTGGCGGTGGACCTGGGCGACGGGCAGGTGGTTCGCGGCCAGGTGGACGTGGCCGACGGCGAGGTCGACGTGCGGCTGCACGCCAGCGACGACGCCGCGCTGGAGGCCCGACGCCGCTCGGGCGAGCTGAAGGAGGCCCTGGATCAGAAGGGCCTGAAGCTGGGCCGCTTCACGGTCGAGGCCGAAGAGCAGGATCGCCGCGAGCGCCGACAGCGACGCCAGCGGAGCTGGGACACCACCGACGAGGCCCCCGGCGGCTTCTTCAACCGACGCGCCTGAGGAGCAAGACATGCCGCAGATCAACCCCATCGGTGCCGCCACGAGCCTGGCCACGGTCGGATCCGCCCCCTCCCAGGAGCTGGGCGAGCAGGAGTTCCTCAACCTGCTGATGACCCAGCTGGGCAACCAGGACCCCCTCAACCCCATGGAGTCGGCCGACTTCGCCGCCCAGGTGGCGTCCATGAACCAGGTCAAGCAGCTGATGGGGGCCAACGAGCGCCTGGATCAGCTGATGCTGGGCATGACGTCCATGAACAACCAGAGCGCGGTGCAGCTGGTGGGCAAGGAGGTCATCGCCCGCGGCGACACCTTCACCCACGCCGAGGGCCAGGCCCACGAGCTGCAGGTGGAGCTGCCGAAGGAGGCGGACACGGTCACGATCACCGTCCGCAACGCCGAGGGGCACGTGGTCCGGATCTTCGACAAGACCGATCTGGCCGCCGGCATGCAGACGATCGCCTGGAGCGGGATTGGCGACGGCAACAGCGACGTGCCCCCCGGGGAGCTCACCTTCGACGTGCAGGCCAAGGACGCCGACGGCGAGCCCATGGAGATCACCACCTACGTGCGTGGGCGGGTCGACGAGCTGAGCTTCGAGCAGGGCTACCCCATGCTGGTCATCGGCGGGATCGAGGTCGGCATGGACCAGATCCTCAAGGTGCTGGACGCCACCGACCGCTTCCCCCCCGCGCCCACCGAGGAGGCGGCCGACGATGTGGCCGCGGACGCGGTGGTCGACGACGCGGTGGTCGACGCCAGCGCGCCGGTCGCCACGACCTCCGCCTCTTCCTTCAGCCCGTACCCGATCCCAAGCCGCTTCTAGACACGATCCTCGGCCGGCCGCCACCGGCTTCACCCCGCGGACCCCGGTCCGCAAACCCCGGCGACGCATGAAGCGTCCGCCATCGAGAAGGAGCAAGGATGTCGCTCTTCAACACCCTGAACACGGGCATCACGGGCCTTGGCAGCAACGGCCTCAGCATGTCGGTGATCGGCGACAACATCTCCAACCTCAACACGGTCGGTTACAAGGGAAGCCAGGCCGAATTCCAGGACCTCATCCTCCAGCAGCTCGGAGGTGGCCGCGGCCAGCTCGGACAGGGCTCGTTCACCGGTCGCGTGGCGCAGGTCTTCGGCCAGGGCTCGCTGGAGAACAGCGCCAACGGCACCGACCTGGCCATCGACGGCAAGGGCTTCTTCGTGGTCGCCGACGCCGACGGGAACCAGTTCTTCAGCCGCGCGGGCCAGTTCCGCCAGGACAGCGACGGCTACCTGACCAACGTGGCGGGGGCTCGCTTGCAGGGCTACCCGGCGCTGGCCGACGGCAGCCTGAGCACGGCGATCGGCGACCTGCAGATCGGCGGGACGCCCATCCCGGGCACGGCGACGACGGAGGTGATGCTGGACGCGAACCTCAGCGCCACCGCGGTGGCGGGGCCCCTGCCCGTGCCCACCGCGCCCGCCACGGAGCTCACGAACGCCGAGGTGGCCGCGGCCGCCGAGTTCACGACCTCCACGGTGGTCTACGACAGCCTGGGCGCGGCCCACGACGTCACCCTGGCCTACTACAAGACCGACGTGAACGAGTGGTCCTTCTCGGCCTACGTGGACGCGGGGGAGACGGGCGGCACCCCGGGCGATCTGGTGGAGATCTCCACCGGCACGCTGAACTTCAACACCGACGCCACCCTGGACACCGCCACCAGCACCGTGACCTCCACCGCCGTGACCTTCGACGGCGCCGCCGCGCAGACGATCAACTTCGACTTCGGCATGGCGGCGACGGACGAGGGCAACCTCACCCAGGACGCCAGCGCGAGCAGCGTCGTGGAGATCGACCCCGACGGCAACGGCGCGGGCAGCCTGGCCTCCTTCGACATCGCCAACGACGGCACCATCACGGGCGTCTACACCAACGGCGAGACGCGGGAGCTGGGCGAGGTGGTGCTGGCCACCTTCCAGTCCGAGCAGAACCTGAGCCGCGTGGGCCACAACATGTACGCCGCCACCCGGGAGTCGGGCGCGGCGGCCATCGGCAGCGCGGACGGGGGTGGGCGCGGCGTCATCCACGGCTACGCCCTGGAGATGTCCAACGTCGACATCGAGAAGCAGTTCGTGAAGATGATCCAGAGCCAGAAGGGCTACCAGGCCAGCGCCCGGGTGGTCTCCGGCGCGGACGAGCTGCTGCAGGAGCTGATGCAGATCGTCTGATCCTGCCCAGAAACTGACCGCCCCGGCGGCCTGCGGGTCGTCGGGGCGGTCGCGTTGGGGGGTCGGTACCGGCCTTGCGTCGAGCCCTCCTGCCCATCGGGCCGCCGCCGGCCCTGGTGCCTGCCCCCCGCCGGGATAACGTGGCCCCAGGCCTTGCAGGGAGAGGCCGCCACGAGCGGGGACGGAACATGCGATCGATCGGCTGGGTCCTTTGGGCGGTGCTGCTGGGCCTGGGTTGCAGCCCGGTGCGCAACGGCGGCGACGACGACGACGCGACCCCGCCA
>CALCXL010000087.1 GCA_937907595.1 uncultured Pseudomonadota bacterium | reverse complement strand
CGGTGGACGACGACGACGCGGTGGACGACGACGACGCGGTGGACGACGACGACGCGGTGGACGACGACGACGCCGCGGTGGACCCCTGCTTCGGCGTGCCCGGCTCCCCCGGCACGAACGTTGACCTGGTGCCCTTCGCCACCGGCATCTCCTCGCCCATCGACATCACCAACGCGGGCGACGGCACCGGCCGCCTCTTCGTCTCGGAGCAGAGCGGCCGCCTGCGCGTGGTCAGCGTCGCCGGCGCGGTCTCCACCTGGATCGACCTGGACCCGCAGATCGGCTCGGGCAGCGAGCGCGGCCTGCTGTCGGTGGCCTTCCACCCCGACTTCGCCAGCAACGGCCGCTTCTTCGTGCACTACAGCGACAACGGCGGGGACACGGTCGTCTCGGAGTACACGGTGGCCGGCGACCCGCTGGTCGACGCCCCGGACCCCAACTCCGAGCGCATCCTGCTCACCGCCAACCAGCCCGCTTCGAACCACAACGGCGGGCAGCTGGCCTTCGGGCCCGACGGCTACCTGTACCTGGGCCTGGGCGACGGCGGCGGCGCGGGCGACCAGTACAACAACGGCCAGGCCTCAAGCTCCATGCTGGCGAAGATCCACCGCATCGACGTCGACTCGGGCAGCCCCTACGGCATCCCCCCGGACAACCCCTTCATCGCCCTGTCGTCCCACCGCCCCGAGACCTGGGCCTGGGGGCTGCGCAACCCCTGGCGCTTCAGCTTCGACCGGGAGACCGGGGAGCTGTGGATCGGCGACGTGGGGCAGGGGGCCCGCGAGGAGATCGACATCGGCGTGGCCGGCGCCAACTACGGCTGGTCCCAGACCGAAGGGACCGTCTGCTACCAGCAGGGCTGCGACCCCACCCTCTACGAGCCGCCCGTCTGGGACTACGGCCGCTTCCAGGGCATCTCCGTGGTCGGCGGGCACGTCTACCGCGGCTGCGAGCTCCCGGACCTGGACGGCGTCTACTTCTACTCCGACTACAACTATTTCAACTCGCCCCTGCGTTCCCTGGAGTGGGACGGCTTCACCGCCTCGGCCGGTCCGGTGGACATGGCCAGCGGCGCCCTCATCTCCTCCTTCGGCGTGGACGAGCTCGGCGAGATCTACGTGGCCGACCACGATGGCGACCGCATCCTGAAGCTGGTGAGCGGCAGCCCCTGATCGACGCCTTCGGGGCTGCGTGGTAGGTGGGCGGCGTGGTGGAGTCCTCCCCGATCGAGCGCGGCTGGCGCGATCCCCGGCGCGTGGCGGCGGCGCTGCTGTTGCTGATCGGGCTGGGCTCCATGATCGGCCCCGCCCTGCACGGCGCCTTTCACTGCGACGAAGCCAACATCTTCAAGCACGTCACGCGCTTCGCCCACGGCGACTGGTCCGCCCCGGGGCGTCCGGGCCTGCTGTGGCTGCTGCTGACGCCGACCCTGCTGCTGCGCGACCCCACCGTCATCGCTTTCGCCATGCGCTTCCTGGCCGTGGGCGCGTCGGTGGTGACCCTGGCGGCGGTGTGGCGGCTCACCACGCGGCCGACCGACGAGGGCAGGGGGATCGACCCCCACGATCGCGGTTGGGGCGGCGCCCTGGCCCTGCTGCTGCTGCTGACGTCGATGTCCTGGCAGGCCCACAGCTTCGAGGTGCGGACCGACACCTTCGTGGTGCCCTTGACGCTCCTGACCATGCACCTGCTCTGGCGGGACCGCACCACGCCCCGGCAGGCCCTGGTGGCCGGGCTGGCCATCGGCGCCGCGGCCCTCTTCTCGCAGAAGACGCTCTACAACGGCGTCGCCATCGGTCTGGGCTGGGCGGTCTACCTGGCCGCCGCGCCCGTGCCCTGGCGCTGGAGGGAGCGCGCCCGCACGGCCCTGCTCTCCGTGGGGGCGGCGGGCCTGCTGGTGGGGGCCTGGTACCTGCTCCTGGCCGTGATCAACGACGGCGGCGCCGTCTCCAACAACCTGGGCAGCGCCGCCGCCAACGCCTTCGACAACCCCCGCTCGCTGCACACCAACCTGGGCGCCCTGCGCATCGCCGCCCGCCGCGCGGAGCCCCTGTACGTCGGCGTCGCCCTGGGCCTGCTGCCGGTCCTCTTCAACGCGCGCCGCCACCCCCGGGCCCTGGCCGCGGCCGTCGTCTTCGCGGTGATGGTGGCGACCATGGCCGTGCACCGCGGCTACTTCCTCTACTTCATCGCGTCCTTCGAGCCCTACGGGGCGATCGTCGCCGGCGCGGGCCTGGGCTCGCTGCTCTCCTGGCTGCACCGGCGCATCCCGCGGGTCGGCCCGGTGCTCGCCGCCCTCGCCGTCGCCGCGGGCATCGGCTGGGGCCTGCAGGACAACGCGCCCCACTGGCACCAGATCAACAACATCGACAACCGCGCGCAGCTCCGCATCCAGCGCCAGGTGCGGGAGCTCTTCCCCGAGCCGGTGCCCTACTGGGACTCCATCGGCCTCATCCCCGGCTACCCGGAGACCACGTTCTTCGGCACCGGTCCGGTGCGGGGCAGCAAGCGCCAGGTGCTGGGCTCGTCGATGTACATCGACCTGGCGCGGCAGGGCGAGCCCCTCTTCTTCCTGCACGACTACATGACCCGCGACCGCTATCTGCGCCCCCACGAGCAGCGCTGGCACTGGCGTCACTACCTGCCCTACCGACCCAACCTCTACCTGCGCGGCGGCCGGGTGCGGGTGGATCCGGGGCGGGACGTGGAGGGCTCGGTGGAGATCGTGAAGGAGGGCGCCTACACGGTGCACTTCTGGGGGGACTGGACGGGCGCGGCGACGGTGCAGGGCCAGCCGGTCCAGAGCGGCGACGTCGTGCGATTGGAGCGAGGCACGGCGACGCTGGGGGCCCGGGCCGAGGGCGGCTTCGGGCAGCTGTGGATCCTGCTGGGGGAGGGGCGCCAGCCGGCGGTGGATCGGCCGTCGAAGCTGGTGGACTGGTCGCTGTACCCACGCCTGGGGCGCGAGCGCTACCAGAGCTACGACAGCCGGACCTCGTCCACCAGCGACCTGCTGACCCAGAAGCACGACCCCCGGGTCACGCGGAACTGGGGGGCGCGGCGCAAGCGGCACCGCAAGGCGCAGCAGGAGCGGGAGCGCACGCTGGCCCAGCCGCCGGCGGCGAAGGCGGGTCGTTCACGCGAGGGGACCTCAGGCCGCTGAGAGGGGCCGCGGGCGGAGGGTCAGAGGACCGCTTCGCCCTCCAGCAGCACCAGGCGGGCCTTGCCGATGCGGATCTGGTCGCCCGCCTTCAGCTCCACGGGCGCGCCCTTCTTGATGCCGGCGCCGTTGACCTTGACCGAGCACCAGAAGCTGAGGCGCTCCACCGACAGGTTGACGTCCTCCCGCGTGAAGCGGGCGACCTCGTTCAGCCAGAGCCAGCGGCCCTCCAGGGAGACCTGGTTGCCGTCGCCGTAGCCCACCAGGGTGATGCGGTCCTCCAGGGTGACCGGCTCGTCCCGACCGTCGATCTGCAGCCGCGGGGTGGCCTGGGCGCGGGCCTTCTGGCGCATCTCCGCCATCACGTCCGGGGAGATGGCCGTGGTGGCGTTGTGGCCCTTGCGCTTGAGGGCCTCCATGTAGGCCTCCAGGGGGCTCTTGGCCGCGTCCGCCTTGCGGTCCCGGGAGACCATGCCGCCGCCGCCGGCGCGCGCGTCCGCGGGGGGGAGCTCGTCGTCCACCGGCACGAAGCCGTCGGCGTGGTACTGCAGGATGAAGTCGGCCACCTCCAGCTCGTCGCCGTCCACCAGCCGGTGCCGCTGCACGCGCCGGCCGCCCACGAACGTGCCGTTCTTGGTGCCCTGGTCCTCCACGACGTAGCCCGCCGGGGTCACGTAGACCCGGGCGTGGGATCGGGAGATGAGGGGGTGCTTGAGCTGGATCGCCACGTCGTCGCCGCGGCCGATCATCATCTCGCCCGCGCCGAGCTCGATGGTCTTGACCAGCTTTCCGCTGTTGATGATCGCCAGACGCGCCACGGAGGGTTCCTCGCACTGCAGGGGGGCCGATGATACCCGAATCCGACGGGTCGCTCCCGGGTGGGCCGGAGCTCGCTAGGATATTCGCCGGATGTTTTCCCCTGATCCCTCGACCCCCGGCCGGCTGGAGCTCCTGCTGCTGTGCGCGGCTGGCCTGGTCTTCGTCGCCGATTGCGTGGGGCTGCTCACCGCTGGGCCGGCCACCCTGAGCGGCCTGCCCCTGGACGACGCCTGGATCCACCTGGCCTACGCCCGCTCCGTCGCCGAGTCCGGAATCTACGGATACAACCCCGGCGAGTGGCAGAACGGCAGCACGGCGCCCCTGTGGTCCCTGTTGCTGGCCCTGCCCCTCAAGGCCGGCCTGGAGCCCGCGGTCGCCTCCCGCAGCCTGGGCCTGCTCGCCGGAGGGAGCGCGTTGCTGCTCGCCTGGGCCTTGGCACGGGACCTGGGAGGGCCGCGCCTGGCGGGTCTGGTGCTCGTGGGGCTGGTGATCGAGCCCTGGATGGCCGTGCTGGCGGTGTCCGGCATGGAGACGCAGGCCGCCATGGCCGCGGCCCTGGGCTGCACGCTCGCGGTGCGGCGGGAGCGCTTCTGGGCCGGCGGGATCGCCCTGGCCTGCGCCGGCCTGCTGCGGCCGGAGCTGGCTCTCCTGGTGCCCGCCGCCCTGGTCGCCGCCCCGAACGCGCGCGCCCGGATCGCGCTGCTGCTGCCGCCCTCCCTCGCCGGCGGCGGCTGGCTGGCCTTCGGGCTGATCGTGGCAGGGCACCCCCTGCCCACCGCCTTTCGCACCAAGGTCGTCGTCGGCTTCGATCCCCTGGGGCAGCTGGCGTCGGTGGCGGGGCTGTTCAGCGCCACGGGCCGGGAGTGGGGGGGCCCGGGCTGGTGGGTCCTCGCGCTGGCATTGGGGGCCGGTGCCCTGGGGATCGCGGCGATGCTCCGCTTCGGCCGGCTCTCCGCCCTCCTCGTGGGCGTGCCCTTCGCGATCCTCGGGTTCTACGTGGCCTCCTTGCCCCTGGGCGTCTCCGCCGAGCCCATCGTGCAGGCCTCCGTCCAGTCGATCTACTACGCGCGGTATCTGCTGCTGCTGCTCCCCTGGATGACGCTGTTGGCCGCGGCGGGGGCGCTGTGGCTCTTCGACCGTGCACCGGGCGTCAGCGGGCGGGGGGCGGTCGTCGCGGCCACGGTGCTGGTGCTCCTCGCCACCGCGACGGTGCAGCGCGGGGCGCTCAAGGAGGCCTACGTCGCCAACACGGCGGAGATCGAGCAGCTCCACGGGGGCATGGCCGCCGCGATCGCGGCCAAGCTGCCACCCGACGCGGTGGTCGGCATCTCCGACGCGGGCCGCCTGCGCTGCGCGGTGCCGCAGCGGCTCATCGACCTCACGGGGCTGAACAGCAGCCAGCTGCTCGACGCTCTCGACGTGGTGCCCCTGCTGCAGGCGGAGGGGCTAACCCACGCCGCGATCTGGCCCGACTGGCACCGGGAGGTCCTGGCCGATCCCCGCGTCCGCGTGGTGCCCCTGGGCCGCACGCGCGTGGCCCGGAACACGATCGCGGCGCGGCCGGAGTTGATGCTGTACGCCGTGGAGTTCGTGGACCCGTGAAGTTCCGGGCGGCGGGTCCCGGCGATCCCCCCCCTGCCCCCTTTCGCGCGGGCGCGACAGGCACTATCTTTCGGCCCCTCTCGCACCCCCGACCCTTGGGAGACGCCCCGTGCAGGACCTCGATCTCGTCCAGAACGTCTACGCCCGCCTCGAAGCCTCCCACGCCGCCGCGCGCGAGAAGCTCGGCCGCCCCCTGACCCTCGCCGAGAAGGTGCTGGTCAGCCACCTGGACAACGCCGACGACGTCGGCTGGACCCGCAAGAAGGATTTTCTGCTGCTGCGCCCCGACCGCGTCGCCATGCAGGACGCCACGGCCCAGATGGCCCTGCTGCAGTTCATGATGGCCGGCAAGAAGAAGGTCGCCGTGCCCTCCACGGTCCACTGCGACCACCTGATCCTGGCCCACAAGGGCGTCGGCAGCGACCTGCTCCAGGCCGTCGACGTGAACAGCGAGGTCTACGACTTCCTGGCGTCGGTCAGCAAGAAGTACGGCGCCGGCTTCTGGAAGCCCGGCAGCGGCATCATCCACCAGGTCGTGCTCGAGAACTACGCGTTCCCCGGCGGCATGATGATCGGCACGGACAGCCACACGGTGAACGCCGGTGGGCTGGGCATGGTGGCGGTGGGCGTCGGCGGCGCGGACGCGGTGGACGTCATGGCCGGCATGGCCTGGGAGGTGAAGGCCCCCGGCCTCATCGGCGTCAAGCTGACGGGGCAGCTGAGCGGCTGGACCTCGGCCAAGGACGTCATCCTCAAGGTCTGCGACATCCTGACCGTCAAGGGCGGCACCAACCACATCGTCGAGTACTTCGGCCCCGGCGCGCGGACCCTGTCCTGCACCGGCAAGGGCACGATCTGCAACATGGGCGCGGAGCACGGCGCCACCACGTCGATCTTCCCCTACGACGCCAAGATGGCCGAGTACCTGCGCTCCACGGACCGCGCGGAGGTCGCCGATCTGGCCGACGCCCACGCAGCCCACCTGGTGGCGGACCCGGACGTCGAAGCGAACCCCGAGAAGTACTTCGATCGGATCATCGAGATCGACCTGAGCACCCTGCGCCCCCACCTCGTCGGCCCGCACACGCCCGACCTGGCCCGCCCCATCTCGGCGATGCGCGAGGAGGCGAAGGAGAAGGGCTACCCGGTCCAGGTGACCCACGCCCTCATCGGCTCCTGCACCAACAGCTCCTACGAGGACATGGGCCGCGCCGCGCACGTCGCCCGCCAGGCCACCGCGGCCGGCCTGAAGGCGAAGATCCCCCTGTGGATCAGCCCCGGATCGGACACCGTCGCCGCGACCATCGAGCGCGACGGCCAGATGCAGGCCCTGCAGGCCATCGGCGCCAACGTCCTGGCCAACGCCTGCGGTCCCTGCATCGGTCAGTGGCAGCGCGACGACATCGTCAAGGGCGAGCCCAACTCCATCGTCAACTCCTTCAACCGGAACTTCCGCAAGCGGAACGACGGCAACCCGGACACGCTGAGCTTCATCGGCTCGCCGGAGCTGGTGACGGCCATCGCCCTGTCGGGCCGGCTGGACTTCGATCCGGAGCGGGACACCATCGACGGCCTGAAGCTGGTGCCGCCCACGGCGGATGAGCTGCCCGCGGCCGGCCTGGAGACCCGCTTCGACGGCTACGTGCCGCCGGCGGAGGACGGCAGCGGCGTGTCGGTGGTGGTCAGCCCCGACAGCAAGCGGCTGGAGCTGTTGACGCCCTTCGATGCCTGGGACGGCGAGGACGCCAGCGGGCTGCGGGTGCTGCTCAAGGCCCACGGCAAGTGCACCACCGACCACATCAGCCAGGCCGGCCCGTGGCTCAAGTACCGCGGCCACCTGGACAACATCTCCAACAACCTGTTCCTGGGCGCCATCAACGCCTTCACGATGGAGGCGGGCAAGGGCCAGGACCTGACCGACGGCCAGACCAAGTCCTTCCCGGACGTGGGCCGGTCGTACAAGAAGCAGGGCATCGGCTGGGTGGTGTTCGGGGACGAGAACTACGGCGAGGGCAGCTCCCGCGAGCACGCGGCCATGGAGCCGCGGCACCTGGGCGCCCGCGCGGTCGTGGTGCGCAGCTTCGCGCGGATCCACGAGACCAACCTCAAGAAGCAGGGCGTCCTGGGCCTGACCTTCGTGAACCCCGCCGACTACGACAAGGTGCAGGAGCACGACCTGGTGGCGCTGAGCGGCATCAAGACGCTGGCGCCCGGTTCCCAGGTGACGGTCACGCTGACGCACAAGGACGGCAGCACCGACTCCTTCCCCGTGGCTCACACGCTCAACGAAGAGCAGATCGCCTGGTACGTGGCGGGCTCGGCGCTGAACAAGATCCGGCAGGACGGCGGCGTCGTCTGAGGATCCCGGCGGCTCCCTTTCGGGGTCGCAGCGCAGAACGGCAGAGGCCCGCTCCGACGCATCGGGGCGGGCCTCTGCCCTTGGGCTCTGCTCCCAGCTCTCCAAGCCTCGGCGAGGCGGGCCCCGCCGGGGCGGCTACTGGTGCTCGAAGGTGATGTCGTAGGAGTTGCCGGGCACGTTGTCGTCCCGGAACTCGGCCTCCACCTGCACGTACACCGTGGTGCCGGCGCTCAGGAACTGGGTGATGGACTCCGTGTCGTTGAAGCTGGCGGCGTTGGCGATGTTGGAGCCATCGTCCGCCTCCAGGTGCAGGTCGATGTCGCCCTCGTCGTGGATGAAGGCGATGGCCACGGTGAACTCGCCCTCGGCGGGCGCTGTGAACGAGAAGTAGTCGTAGTCGCCCGGGCAGACCCACAGGTCGTCGTAGGAGTCGCCGGAGTTGACGGCGATCGCCTGGGAGGCGTCGTCGTTGTCCTCCAGGTTGTCCTCGTTGGCGCAGGCGCTGGCCGAGTCGTCGTCGTCCATGGCGTCGTCGTCGTCCACGGCGTCGTCGTCGTCGGCCGCGTCGTCGTCGTCGGCCGCGTCGTCGTCGTCGGACGTGTCGTCGTCGTCGGCGGCCGAGGGGCAGCCGGTGATCATGAGCAGGCCCATCAGGGCCAGAAGGATCGCGCGCAGGGTCATGTTCACTCCTCAGTCCCGGGTCCCCCCCGGGCTGGCGGCGAGTCTTACACGCCCGGTCCTTGCTGTCGCCGGGGGGCGATCGGCCCGGGGCGTCGGCTGGGATCGGCCGCGGGCGGTGGCCGCTCCTGCTCCGCTGGGGCAGGCTGCGCGAATGCCCCGTCCGCCCCGCGCATCGTCCACCGTCACCGGCATGTCCGGCAGCCTGTTCACCCGCCTCGCGCACCGGATCAAGGACCTGCAGGGCGAGGTCTACCCGCTCCACGTGGGCGACACCTGGCTGGAGCCCGCCCCCGGGTGCCGGATGGAGGACATCCGGCAGGCCGAGCACCCCGGGCTCAACCGCTACGCCGTGCCCCACGGGCACCCGGATCTGCTGGCGGGCCTGGAGCGCAAGCTGGGCGCCGACGGTCGCCGGTTGCTGGTGACGGCCGGCTGCACCGGGGCGCTGGCGTCGGTGGCCGGTGCGCTCCTGGATCCCGGGGACGAGGTCCT
>CALCXL010000086.1 GCA_937907595.1 uncultured Pseudomonadota bacterium | reverse complement strand
GTTGACGATGCGGCCGCGCGCCGCGGGGGTGGTGGCGGCCAGGAGGAGGCCGCGGGCGATGTCGTCCACGTAGTTCAGCTCCCGGGTCTGCAGACCGGCGGTCATTGGGAAGGGGCGACGGGCCAGGGCGGCGTCGACGGCGGCGGGGATCAGCGCGCGGCTGCGCTGGCCCGGGCCGTAGGTGAGAAAGGGGCGGGCGACGACCACGCGCGGGCCGTCGGGGCGGCGTGCGTCCAGGTCCAGCAGGGTCCGCGTGGAGCGCAGCTTGGCTGCCGCATAGGGGGAGACGGGCTCCGAGGGGTCGTCGTCTTCGGCGAAGGGGGCGTCGATGGTGCCGTACTCCTCGCAGGTGCCGCACTGCAACAGGGTGGCGTCCCCCGACGCCCGGTGCACGTTGAGGGCGCCGTCGACGATGACCGTGTCCATCAGCGGGATCAGGGCCGGGTCCCGCCGCACGTCGACGGGGGCGGCCAGGTTCATGACGACCTGCGGCGCGGCGTCGGCCAGGGAGCGGGTGACGGCGTCGGCGTCCCGGACGTCGCCGTCGAACACGGCCACCCGCACCCCGGCCTGCCGGGCGAAGTGCACGACGCGTCCCCCGATGAACCCGCGTCCACCGGAGATCCACAAGCGTTCTGGCCACCGGATCATCGCCCGAAGCATACCCCCCCCAGGACTTGCCGCCGGCCGCCTCTCCCCCGAGACTGCGCCCGTGCCCTCCCCGTTCCCCGATCTTCCCGCCGAGCAGGCCCTGGCCGCCATGCCCGCGTTCCTGGCGGCCTACATCGTCGAGCCCGCCGCCCGGGAGCGTGTGCGCGCGGGCGTCGCGGCGGTGCAGACCACCCCGGACGAGTTCGCCGACCTGCTGGCCATGATCGGCTCCCTGGGCGACGAGTACGGCCGCCGCCCCTGCCATCCCCTGGCCCAGAAGGTCGCCAAGGCCTACATCGCCGGCCTGGTGGGCCCGGGCAGCACGCTGGCGGGGCTGGAGCACCTGCAGGGGCCGGGTCCGCGCATGATCGTGGCCAACCACCTGGGCTACGCCGACACGCTGGCCCTGCGTGAGCTGCTGATCCGCGCCGGGCGGGAGGACCTGGGCGACCGCGTCGCCGCCGTGGCCGGACCCAAGGTCTACGAGGACCCCTTGCGCCTGTTCGCGGTGGCCTCGCACCCCTCGATCCGGGTCATGCAGTCCAGCCAGATCGACGAGGACGCCGACCCGCGCGCCCTGGTGCGCATCACCCGGCGCTGCCTGGCCGACTGCACCAGCATGCTGGACGAGGGCCTGCTGGTGGTGCTCTTCGGGGAGGGCACCCGCTCCCGCAGCGCCCGCCTGCAGCCCTTCATCAAGGCCGTGTCCCGCTGGGTGGCCCAGCCGGGCCTGACCGTGGTGCCCCTGGGGCATTGGGGGAGCGAGGGGCTCTACGCCGTCGACGGGGACCGCCTGGGGCCCTCGGACGTGCACGCGCGCATCGGTCCGCCCATCGCCGTCGACGAGCTGATGGCGGGCGGGATGGGCCGGCACGAGGTGCTGGCGGCGGTGCATGAAGCGGTGGAGGGGCTGCTGCCGCCGGCCTACCGCAGCGAGGGACCGCGCCTGCGGTGATCGGTGGGCGCGGGGCCGATCAGCCCGCGGACAGCGTCTCTGCGATCAGGGTCTTCAGCTCGCCGTTCTCGTGCATCTCCACCGCGATGTCGCAGCCGCCGATGAACTCGCCGCCCACGAAGATCTGGGGGATGGTCGGCCAGTCCGTGACCTCCTTGACGCCCTGCCGGATGGCCGGGTCCGCCAGCACGTCGCGCGTCTCGTAGGGCACGTTGTGCTGGTTGAAGATGTCCACGACGCGGGCCGAGAAGCCGCACTGGGGCGCCCGGGCGTTGCCCTTCATGAAGATCACGATCTTGTGGGCGGCGACGTCCGCCTCGATCCCCGCCATCACCTCTTCGGGCGACTTCGGCGGCGGGGGCTTCGGGCGCTCCACCGCCGCGGCCTGGGCCTTGGGCGGGGAGTAGGTGGCGGCCGGTCGGGGCTCGGCGGTGCCGCCGACGATCGGCAGGCGGTTCTTGATGCGTCGCAGGATGCCCATGTCGCTGTCTCCGTCGAGCGCACCCCAGGGCACGCTCGGGCATGATGCCTCCACTCTTCACACCCTGGCAGGACTGTCCATGAGATTCACCGATCGAGTCGCCCTCATCACCGGCGCCTCCCGCGGCGTCGGCGCCGCCTGCGCCGTCACCCTGGCCCGGGAGGGTTGCCGCATCGTCGGCGCCGCCAAGACCATGGACCCGCACCCGCGCCTGCCCGGCACCCTGCGGGACACCGTGGCGATGGTGGAGGAGGCCGGCTCCGAGGCCCTGGCCCTGCAGGTGGACGTGCGCTACCCCGACCAGGTCGAGGGCATGGTTCAGGCGGCGATGGATCGCTTCGGGCGCATCGACTACCTGATCAACAACGCCGGAGCCATCCACTGGTCCGCCGTGGCCGACTGGCCGGTCAAGAAGTTCGACCTGGTCATGGGCGTCAACGTGCGCGCCGCCTGGATGTGCAGCGCCGCGGTCATCCCCCACATGCGCAAGCAGGGCTTCGGCCACATCCTGATGATGTCGCCGCCCATCAACCCGAAGGCGGCCACGGGCAAGGCGCCGTACCTGGTCAGCAAGATCGGCATGACCATGGTGGCCATGGCCATCGATGCCGAGGAGAAGGACCACGGCATCGCCGCCTCCTCCCTCTGGCCCGTCACCGCCATCCGCACCGCCGCCACCGTCAACCTGGCCATGGGCATGGACGATCAGTGGCGCACGCCGCAGATCCTGGCCGACGCCACGTCGGACCTGATGGCCATGGACCCGCGCGCCACGGAGTTCCGGGCCTGGCTGGACGAGGACCTGCTGGCCCAGACGCGCGGCCTGACCGACTTCGACCAGTACAACTGCGTGCCGGGCAGCAGCCCGCCGCCCATGTCGATTCAGCTGGTGGACCCCGACTGGTCCGGGCGCCCGTCGGCGTAGGGCGCCGGCGCGCCGAACAGGAAGCCCTGGGCCTTGGGGCAGCCCAGGATGCGCAGGGCTTCGGCCTGGGCCTCGGTCTCAACGCCCTCGCCGATGGTCTCGATGCCCAGCGCCGTCGCCATCGACTGGATCGCCCGGCAGATGGGCCCCGCGCCCCGGTCGCCGCGCTCCTGCACGAAGGCGCGGTCGATCTTCAGCCGCTCGATCTGGAAGCGGTGCAGGTAGCTCAGCGAGCTGTAGCCGGTGCCGAAGTCGTCGAAGGCGATGTGCGCGCCGCGCTCGCGGAGCTGGGCCAGCGTGCTGCGGATGCCCGGCGCGTCCAGGAGCAGGATGCCCTCGGTGATCTCCAGTTGGAGCAGGTTGGCCGGCAGCTTCGACCGCTCCAGCACGCCGTCGATGAACGCGCAGAGGTCGTGCCGCAGGAACTGGCGACCGCTCAGGTTCACGCTGAGCGTCAGCGGCGGCCCCTCCTCGTTCCACCAGGCGACGGTGTGCGCTGAGCGTTCGATGATGCGGCGGTCGATCTCCGCCACGATCCCCGTCTCCTCCGCCCGCGGGATGAAGGCGCCGGGGGCCAGGACGGAGCCGTCGGGCTGGCGCCACCGGGCCAGGGCCTCCACCCCCACGATGCGCCCGTCGCTCAGGTCCACGATCGGCTGGTACCAGGGCTCCAGGACGTCGTCCTCCAGGGCCTGCAGCAGGGCGCTGTCCAGGTCCAGCATCGCCCGCATCCGTCGCCGCATGCCCGGGTCGAACACGCCGACGCGGCCGGCGCCCTCCCCCTTGACCGAGTACATGGCGAGGTCGGCGTCCCGCAGCAGCTCCTCGGGGTCCTCGTACTCCAGGGAGCCCATGAGGATGCCGATGCTGGCGCCCACCACCACCTGCTGTCCGTCCAGGTCGAAGGGCTCGCGCACCACCCGCTCGATGCGGCCCACGGCGACCTTGGCCTCTTCGATCCCCGTGGGGCCCCGCAGCAGCACCGTGAACTCGTCGCCGCCCAGCCGCGCCACGGTGTCCGGCGCCCGCACCGCCCCGTTGAGGCGATCGGCCAGCACGCCCAGGACCTGATCGCCCGCCGCGTGCCCCAGCGAGTCGTTGACGACCTTGAAGCGGTCCAGGTCCACAAAGACCACGGCGAACTCGGCCGTGCCCTTGCGGTGCCCCTCGATCAGGGCCTGCCCCAGCCGATCCAGGAAGAGGTCGCGGTTGGGCAACCCCGTCAGGGGGTCGTGGAAGGCGCGGTGCTGCAGCTCCCGCTCGGTGGCCTTGCGCTGGCTGATGTCCTCCAGGGAGCCGACCACGCGCTGGGGGCTGCCGGGCACCAGCTGTCCCTTGGAGTGCACCCACAGGTAGGCGCCGTCGCCGTGCCGCACCCGGTACTCGGCCTCGTACATGGTCTCCGGGCGGTCCAGGTGCTGCTGGATTCCCCGGTCGACGCGGTCACGGTCGTCGGCGTGGATGCGCTCGGCCCAGGAGGTCCGCGGGACCACCGCCGCGCCCTTCGGCAGCCCGATCAGGCGCTGCACGCCCGGGCCCAGCCACAGCAGGTTGCTGCCCAGGTCCAGGTCCCAGGTCCCGTAGTTGGAGCCCTCGGCGGCCAGCTGGTAGCGCTCGACCTGCCGGCGCCGGAGCTGCTCGGAGTCGGCCAGCCGCGCCATGGCCGATCTCACGCCCCCCAGCATCGCCGAGACCAGGACGGTGGTCAGCGCGAGCAGCACGGCCCGCAGGAACCAGGCGATCCAGGCCGAGCGCAGGGCGACGGGGGGGGGCAGGATCCCCTGCTGATCGGCGACCACGAACCCGGCGCCCAGGGCGACGCCCACCCCGGCGGAGGCCCAGGCGGCGCGGGGGCCCAGCAGCACCCCGGCGATGAGAACGTGCACGATCCACGCGTGGTACGGGATGGCCTCGATGCCGCCCAGATGCCAGCCGCGGTAGGTCATCGCGCCCGCCACCAGCAGGACCACGGCGACGCGGGCCGACCGACCGAAGCCCCGCCGGATCGCCAGCATCGCCGCACCCAGGCAGGCGACCAGGCCCAGCCCGCTGGCCATGAGCGCGGCGTTCGGAGCCTCGATGTTGTTGGCCAGCACCACCGGGACGGAGAGCAGCATCACGCCGGCGATCAGCGAGGTCGCCGACCGATCGCGGATGCGCTCGAGCTCCTGCCCGATCTCGGCGTAGTCGCTGCTGGATTCCCCGGTGTCGATCGCCCAGTCTCCCGTCGTTCCCTCGGGATCTTCCGCTCCCCCGTCCGCCCCGGCAAGACCCGGGTCCCGGTCCTACCGCACTGCGGCGGTGGACAGCGCCTTGACGAGGCGTGGACGAAGCTTTGACCCCCTGCCGGTGGAGCTTCGGGGGCAGGGCCCTATAGTGGCGCGGATCCGGGCCTGGGGCCCCTTCTTGCGAGGTTCGATGATGCGTGAGGCGACGACTTTCCTGGTGGTGATGGGGCTCCTGCTGCCCGCGACGGCGTGGTCGGCGCCTCCGGGTGAGAACAAGTGCGACGAGGCCAGCGGCAGCGAGACCGAGGACCTGGTCGCGGCCATGGCCCGGGACAAGCGCACGGCCTTCGCCCTGACCTACCGGGCGCTGCGCAAGGCGAAGCCGACGGGGGACGGGGCCTTCACCATCGGAAAGCGGGAGATCGACCTGCCCCACGGCACGCTGATCCTCGACGGCGGTCTGGTGATCCCGGCGCAGCCCTGCACACTCAGTGAAGAGGACACCGACGGCAAGGAGCTCCCGGTGATCGGCTGGAACGGCGCGGTCTACCTGGGCACCGGCCGCTTCCACTACGACTCGCCGCACCCGGCGGAGTCCTGGCAGCTCAACTACACGCTGGAGAAGCTGGGCAACAAGGGGCACGACCGCGAATCGCTGGACGTCGCCCTGGACGGCAGCCTGCTGTTCCTGGGCAGCGAGGAGTGGCGCAACAAGCTGTCCGAGGGCGGCACGGCGTCCGACGTCGACAAGAAGTCGATGAAGGCGGCGGAGAAGCTCTGGAAGGACCGGGCCGACCTGTACCAGGCGGCGGAGGCGCACGCGGAGACGCGGCGGCTGTTCGCCCCCGACAGCAAGGAGGAGAACCTGTCACTGGACGTGCCCACCAAGGACCTCAAGGGCGTGCCGGCCCTGTCCTTCTCCCTGGACGACCGGAGCAAGGAGGAGGTCTCCATCGGCGTCGCGCGGCGGCCGAACCCGCTCAACCGCGACTTCGTGCTCTACAACAAGATCGGCGCGTGGTTCCGCCCGGAGGTCGCCGCGGGCAAGACCGAGCAGCAGCTGGGCCACTACCGCATGGTCTCCGAGTACTTCGACGTCCAGCACTACAACCTGGACATGACGCTCTACAAGGACGAGGACGCGCAGCGCTTCGGCCTGGCGATCAACGGCAGCATGACGCTGGAGGTGGTGGCGGAGTCGCTGGTGGGCCTGGACCTGGGCCTGATCTCCCCCGGCAACAGCTCGTTCCTGGACGGCTACGGCTACACCATCGACACGCTGACCCTGGACAGCGACCCGGGCATGCAGTGGGTGCACGACGCCAACCGGATCTCGGTCACGCTGTCGCGCCCCTTCACCCGCGGTGAGCCCCTGGTCTTCCGCATCAGCTGCAAGGGGCCGATCGTGGAGTCGGTGGTGCAGCAAGCCGCCTCCGCCAGCCTGGACCAGCAGCAGGCCGCCAACGCCGGCGCGGGCCGCATCATCAACTACCGCCTGCCCATCGGCGCGCCGTGGTTCCCCACCGGATCGGGCGGCTTCGAGGACGCGTTCACGTTCGAGTGGGTCCTGCGCATGCCGCGGGAGATGGTCGCCTCCACGTCGGGCACGATGGTCGACAGCCAGCTGGAGAATGATCAGCGCGTGCAGACGATCGTGGAGACGGTGCCGGTCTTCTTCCCGGCGATCGTCTTCGGCCGCTTCACGGAGAACTTCCAGCCCGCCGACCCCGCCCGAGGCCTGCCCGCCATCCGCCTGTTCACCCATCCGGGCTTCGATCAGCAGACGGCGCGCTGGCTGGGGGAGGCCTCCAACGTCCTGCAGTTCTACCAGCAGCTGTTCGGCCCTGACACCTACCCCTGGCAGGAGCTGGACATGGTGCAGATGCCGATCGGCGTGGGCTACGCGCAGGCGCCGTCGGGGCTGGTGCAGATGGACGGCATCACCTTCTACAGCAAGACCGATCTGGTGAACCTGTACCAGGCGGACGACAACATGCTGGACATCGGCGACAACTTCGTCCCGCACGAGATCGGCCACTTCTGGTGGGGGCACCGCGCCGGCTGGGCGAGCGGCCGGGACCAGTGGCTGTCCGAGACGCTGGCGGAGTACAGCGCCGCCCTGTTCATCGAGGCGCGGGAGGCGCAGAAGTCCGGCGATCCCAACGATCTGAGCGGCTACGAGCACCGCAAGTCGCGCTGGGGCGCGGAGGGTCGGCGTGGCCACACCTTCAAGCGCACGGGCCCGGTGTGGATCGGCAACACCATCGACGACTCCGACGAGCTGTCGCCCCGGCGCACGTCGACCATCTACGCCCGCGGCCCCCTCATCTTCGACATGCTCCGCCAGCAGTTCGGCAAGGAGTGGATCTTCAAGGCGCTGTTCACCCTGAACCAGGTCTGGGCCCAGAACCAGAACAAGGCGGTGACCGAGGACCTGCAGTCGGTGTTCGAGAAGCTGTCCCCCGACCACGACTGGCAGGCCTTCATGGACGACTACATCAAGGGCAACGCCCCCCTGCCCGACGACCCCAAGAAGTCGGTGGCGGAGAAGCAGGGCAAGTACAAGTTCTGATCGGGCCGGGCCGAAGCCCGCTCAGCCGTCCCAGCGGGGTCGCGACTCGCCCTCGGCCTCGGAGTGGGCGAACAGCACCTGCACCGCGGTCATGTCCCGCAGCTCCGCGGGCGGCAGCACGCGCTGGATGTGGGCCAGGAAGTCGTTGGTCGACGTGCAGGAGGTCAGGTCGTAGGGGGTGGGCTCCACGGGGTTGCCGTGGGGGTCCCGCACGATCTTGACCGTCGGCCGGTGCCGGAAGCGCTGGTCGATGGACTGGCGGAAGACCACCGCCGTCTCCCCCGTGGACAGCAGCACCACGGTGCCCATGGGGAAGGGCCCCATCATGTGCACGAAGATCGACAGCAGCCGGGTGTCGTGCAGGCCGGCGGCGTGGGTCATGGTCTCCAGGGCCTGGCTGGGGCTCTGGGCGGAGACCTCGTGCTGGTCCGACGTCAGCTCGTCGTACTGGTCGGCGATGGAGACGATCGTGGAGAAGAGGTGCTTCGGCTTGCCCTTGATGCGGGGGGGGAAG
>CALCXL010000085.1 GCA_937907595.1 uncultured Pseudomonadota bacterium | reverse complement strand
GCCGCGAAAGCGGCTCAGTGCAACACTCGGTATACGCCAGGCTCCGCTTCGCTCCGCCCAGCGCATACCGGGGACGTGTTAGGTGCAACGCTGCTTCTGTGGTGTCGGCGTTTTCCGCGCCGCCCATCCGGGGCGGCGTACTTGGTAGCTGAAACGCTCTCCACGACACGTGTGGTGAGGACGGGCCGCAAGAGCCGGTTCAGTGCCCGGCGAGCGCCTCGCCCAGCTTGCTCAACAACTCAGGCGCATGGGCGGCGAGGTGGTCTCGAACCTCTCGGAGCCGCTCCGGGGCGTGCGACAGGAGCCGACGAACATCTTCTCTGTCTTGCGGACGGCTCGCGTCCAGCTTCATGAGCATCAACCCCGCGAACGAGATGACGGGGATGTCCTTCTCCAGCCGCAACTCTCCCTGCAGCACGGGGTAGCGCGGCGGCACGCTCATGATGTCGGTCTCGCCCACCTGGACGAGGTCCTTCAACTCGGTCCGGTACACGAGCAGTGGCTCGGTCGTCTCGAACGCCTCGGAGCCCACCAGGAAGTCCACGTCCTTCGTCCCACGAGGGTGGCCGTGGACCCCGACAGCGAGGCCTCCAATCAGCGCGTGCGGTACACCGAGTTCGGCCAGCAAGCTCGACACATCTGCAGCGCGGGCCAGCAGCGAGGCGGAAACCACGTCCCGCAGCCCCTCGACGGAGCTCATCAGGGGTCTCCGACCAGGGCCACCGACCCGTTGTCGTACCGGACCTGGCGTACGCGGCGGCGCTCCTCCTTGGCCTCCGCCGGACCCGAGCCCCCACCTCCGACAATCAGGGACAGCGGCGGGCTCGCGGTGGCCGCGGGGTCCACTGCAGGTCCGAGACGCACCACACCTCGAGGGGTCAGCAGTACGTCACCGGGCAGCTCCAAGGGCGTCACCTCATCGCCTACTTCGGAGGCCTGTACCAGGACCTCAGCGTCGTACTCCAGCTGTAGAAGGAGCCACCATCGCGCCGGAACGCCGAAGAACGCGCCGAGACGGGCTGCGAACTCAGGCGTCAGGCGCTGGTCGCCCGCCAGCAGCCGGCCCACCGTGCTTCGGTGCACACCGAGTCCAGCGGCCAGTCGGCTGGCGTTCAGCCCCAGCGGCGACATGAACTCCTCGGCAAGTACGGCTCCGGGGGGACGGGTCATCGCGGCTCCTTCTGCTCCATGTTGCGCACTGCGCAACGACTGGTCAAGCCCCGCCCGGCCGCACGGTCCACGCCTCGGCCCCGGCCCGGCCGGCTCCCTGGCGTCGACACGACCAAACCGTTCCCTCGCGTGCGCTCGGCACCCGCTTCGCGGGATGCGGTTGGGTCGGTCTCTGGGAGGGCATCCGCGGACCTCGCATCAAGAGGACTCACGAGGGTCCTCCCGCGCTCTCGCGGTGGGACCACAGTGGAGACGTCAGCCGGAGCGGTCTCGCGGAAGGCGGCAACGCCGTTGACCGCAACAGGGCAGCCGGCCTCGTATCGCTGCCTTCGGCCCGGACGCCCTGCCCGACGCGAGGATGGGGCAAGCCTGCTTCCGCCGGGGCCCGTCCGGGACCCCTGCATCGCGCTATCCCGCCGCGCAGCACCTAACGCAACACCCAGCGGCAAGCGCGGGATCACCTCCACCCCGGCCACGCCGATGCCCCCGCTACCGCGCTTGCCGTGTGTTGCATCGAGCCGCGGTCTCGCCGCGCGGCCGGCGGCGTTCCCCTATGGAAACAAAGGACGCGCGCTCTCCGGGGTGGGCCGATCGAGCCGCAGGTTTGCCGTCCTCCTGAGGGCACGATCCACCGCCGATCCACCCCGATCGCCGCCCCCAGCCCCAGGCCGCCCGCCCCGAGCCCCCGCCGCACCCGCAGCACCCCGCTGAGCACCCCCTCCGCGCACACCACGACCAGGCCGGCCATCGACCAGCGCCGCTCCTCGCCCGTTCACGCCGCCCCCCAAACCGGGGGACTTGCGTCGGAGCTCCGGGTGGTCCCGGCCCGGAAGTGGGTCGGTGGAGCTCTGTGGTGCATCAGGAACTGTCTGGAATGACAGGGTAATTTGGTCGTCGCGAAAGCGGATCAGTGCAACACCCAGGTCCCGAAGCAGGTCGTCGCCATCACCCGGAGCGGCGGCTCCATGAACTTGCCGCTTCCACACGGCACGTCCCTGTTCGTCTACCCGGACCCCCTCCACCTGCCAGAGCGGGTCGATGTCCGGGACGGACTGCGGATCATGGAGCTCCCCGAGGCGCTGCTGCGCGTGTCCGCTGCGTTCTTTCGGACACGCGAGACCGACGCGGCCATCGCGCTGCGGATGGTGCGGTCTCCGCTTGATGTGGCCCGGACTGCCCTGGAGAAGGGGCCCATCGATGCCGTCGGGAGGCTGGTCGGCGGCTGGCGAGCGATCGGTGATGGGGTAGCGGCCGATTCGCTTCGGCGGGCTGTGGAAGAGTCCGGGCACTCGTTCGCGGAGACCAACCCCTTCCACAGCCCACCGCCCATGCTCGGCCGGCGCCCTGCTTCGCCGTACGCCGGCCGGGTGGCCGAGATGTGGGCTCGAATGCGGGAGGCCGTGTCCGAGACGTGGGAGTCCCCGCCTCCGAAGGTCGCTGCAGACGAGTACCTCATCGAGCTGGACGGGAGGGCGGAGCGGGACGCCTGGAACTCGCTTTCGATTGAGGGGTACCGCGTCACCCCCGAGCTGATCGAGGCGGTACGGGAAGGGCGCGACGTGTTCGACGACGCGACTCAACGAGACAGGCTGGCTGCGTCCGGGTACCTGCGCGCCCAGAAGTCGGTTCGCGCCAGCGTCGCCGCCGTCCTGGAGGGGCAGGACGGTGCAGATGTCGTGCGCCGCGACCTGGACAGCTGGTATTCGGCGATGTTCTCGCCGCACGTTGAGGCGGGACTCCGGCGACGCCCACAGCTGCTCGGGTACCGTCACCAGCCCGTGTACATCCGCGGGTCGCGGCATGTTCCCCCACCGCATGAAGCCGTCCCAGACGCGATGGATGAGCTGTTCGGACAGCTGCGGGAAGAACGACTCGCTTCAGTCAGGGCCGTGCTCGGGCACTTCGTCTTTGCCTGGATCCACCCCTTCACGGACGGCAACGGCCGCCTCGGACGGGTCTTGATGAACGTGCAGCTGGCTTCGGGGGGCTACTCCTGGACGGTGGTGCGGATGGAGAACCGCACCGAGTACATGGCCGCCCTGGAGGCAGCGTCGGTCGAAGGGGACATTCGAGCCTTCGCGGCGCTGCTCCGCCGAGAGATGGAGGCGGGCTCTTGAGACTCGGGCACAGTGGCTCCCCCCGCGGCCGTCCGGGCCGCTACCTCACAGCCCGGGGGGCACTTCCCCCCGACTGACTTTGGGGCATCGCGCCCTACAACGACTCGACCGAGCGTACCCCGTGCCTCTCCCCCGCGGACCTCCGCCGGGTCGATCGAGGGGCCCAGGCGCCGTCCTGAAGCGCCGACCCCGCGTCGGTCATACCGGGCCAGGTGCTCGGCCGGCATGGTGGTGGCGAGCCGCACTGGAGGACCCACCGTGAAGACCCGCGCCCTGCTTCTCTCCGCTGCCCTGCTGGCGATCTCTCCCCCCGCCCTCGTCGGCTGCCCTCCCTCGGGCGGCGACGACGACGACGCGACCGCCGGACGTTCGTTCGACGATCTGTGCCCCATCAACTGCACCCAGCAGGAGCAGTGCTACGGGCTCCAGAACCAGACCATGCAGGAGTGCGTCGACCAGTGCATCACCTGGCGGACCGACGATCTCGACCGCATGGGCGACGTCTGCGACGAGCTCCTGTTCGACCTGCGCGAGTGCGAGTACGCCCTGTCTTGCGCCGACTGGGACGTCTTCCTGGAGGGGACCTGGAACGACGGCGAGCCCTGCGCCGCCGAGGCCCAGCGGTTTCACATCGAGGAGGACTGCATGGCCGGGTCGAATCGCTAGCAGCGCCGCGGTGCGGCCGACCGCGATGGACCGGCGATTGCGATCACCCGACGAAGAGCCTCCTG
The DNA here is from genome assembly GCA_937907595.1 of uncultured Pseudomonadota bacterium. Classification (GTDB taxonomy): domain Bacteria; phylum Myxococcota_A; class UBA796; order UBA9615; family UBA9615; genus CALCXL01. The sequence continues at coordinate 3,635 of CALCXL010000085.1, read as the reverse complement.
AACTGCCGGGGCGCCCGCTTGCGCCGGGTGCACCTGGTCTCCCCGGCCAGGAATGAGATGCTGATCGCCCGACGCGGCGCTGTCGTGCGGTTGCGGCCCGTTCGGTGCCAGGTGTGGTTGTGGACCAGGATGCTCTCGCCCCGAACGGCCGGCAGCGCGGTGCTGAGCGCGTCGGCGTCGCCCGCCCTCTGCTGCTTGTCGTCCAACGTGCCGCCCTCCTTCGACGCCAGCCCGTCCAGGTGGCTGCCCGGGACCACCTCCAGGCACCCCGCCTCCGCTGGCGCGTCGTCCAACGCCGTCCAGACCTGCAGCATCGGCGGCCGGTCCAGACCCCAGAACCGCCCGTCGTCCTGGTGCCACGGGACCGCCATGCCCACCTCCGCCGCCTTGTTCCAGAGCACCGATCGGTACAGGAGGACGTGTTCGCCCAGGACCTCCCGCGCGATCCGCTCGAACAGCGCACACTCGATGAACTGCAGGAACAGCGGGTCCAACTCGAGCCGCTCCAGCTTGCGGTAGCGCGCCGACGGCCCCACCCAGCCGGCGTTGAACTGCAGGTCCTCGTAGCGGCCCGTCGGCGAGTCGTGCTGGAAGAACATGCCCGGGTGGGCGGTGTCGGCGAGCATCAGCGCGTCGGCTCGATCGGCCAGGGCCACGGCGCCCGCCTCGGTCAGCACCGGCCCCAACCTCGCGTAGCCCTCGGCTTCGAAGTGGGCGAGGGGACCGCTCAGGTCCACGCGGTCGGCCTGGGGCAGCAGCATGCGACCCCTTGTACCCCCGGGAGCCCGCGCGCGGCAGCCGGCCTCGTTCGACCCGGCGGCGCACCGTCCCTTCGGCGCCCCGGTCCCCCGGATCACTGCGCTAGCGTGCGGGCATGAGGAACACCACCGCAGCCCTCTGGGCCCTCGCAGGCGCCGCCGCCCTGGCCCTCGTCGTCGTCGCGCCCGGCCTCGCCCCGGCCTCGGCCGACCCCCCGCCACCCCCCACGTCGAGTGAGAAAGCCATGCAGGTCCAATACCTCGAGATCGTGACCCCCGACGTCGAGGCGACCTGTGCGTCGCTCCAGAGCCTGCACGGCGCGACGTTCGGGCCGCCCGAGCCCCTCCTGGGCAACGGCCGGACCGCGACGCTGCAGGGCGGCGGCATGATCGGCGTGCGCGCGCCCATGCGGGCCTCCGAGGAGCCCGTGGTGCGGCCCTACCTGCTCGTCGACGACGTGGCCCGCGCGGTCGCGACCGCCGAAGCGGGCGGGGCACAGATCGCCATGGAGCCCACCGAGCTCCCCGGCTTCGGCACGTTCGCCATCTACCTCCAGGGCGGCATCCAGCACGGCTTGTGGCAGCTCTGAGGAGCCGCAAGATCAGGGCTTGAGGGCCTCGAACTCGGCGTCCGTGCTGATCGGCGGCGGCAGGGGATTGGGGCGGCTCATGTCAACGAACCTGCCCGACCGGAGGCTCGCCTCAGGGGCCCGTCGCGCCAACCCTGCCACGGCCCACGCCCCACCCCCACGATCAGTCCCCCAGGATCTCCAGCTCCGACTCGACGCACTCCGGCGGCGCCGACACCGGGTTGCAGCGCGCCGGCGTGCCCCCGGGGATCGACGCGAACCACTCCACCGGGTCCTCCCCCGGCAGGTCCGTGCTCAGGAAGTTGGCGCCCGCGGCCAGGGAGTCGGCCCAGTGCTGGGGGTTGTCGTCGCCCCCCTCGGCGCTGCCGGCGTTGCTGGTCACTACGAAGCCACGGCTCACCAGGTCGGCCACCCGCGCCGCCTCGCCCGCCGCGTTGTTGATCTTGAACATCGCCGCCCAGGGCTGATCCGGCGAGTCGGAGCCCGGGAAGAGCACCCGCCCCTGCGCGTTCGGCCTCCCCTGCACGTACTCGTCCCGCGCGTCGCCACCGTCCAGCATCGCGAACAACACCTTGCCCCGCATGGTGCCCAGGGTCGGCCAGCCGTCGCCCTCGATGGCTTCAGGCAGCGTGGCGTGGCTGCCGCGCACGTCGTCGGGGGTGACGATGCGATCGCGCCCCAGCCCGTCGATCAGAGCCTGGTCGAAGGCGTCCCACTTCCCGCTCAGGAGCTCCAGCTCCGGGTCCAGCGAGTCCGCGTCCTCGTCCTTCGGCTCGATCCAGATCATGATCGGCAGGTGCCAGGGGTTGGCGTTCGACCAGCCCCGGATCGTGGCCAGGCAGTCGACCAGGTCCAGGCAGGTGCTCTCCCCGTCGATGGCCGGCAGGTGGAAGATCTGGAACCCCACCCCGCTGCGGTAGTGCAGATCCAGCTCGAACTGCCGCACCCCCTGCTCCTCCAGTTGCACGTCCAGCGGCGCGTGGCTGTAGCGGTGGCTGGGGCTCCAGACCGGGTCCGGCTCCAGGTGGTAGCTGTTGTGCGTGCCCTTCGCCTGCACGTGCGGGAGCTGCAGCAGATCGTCCAGCGCGTAGGGCGACGGGCCCCGGTCCGGGGTGGCGTCGTCGTCGTCGGAGGTGGCGTCGTCGTCGTCCAGGGGGACCGTCGACGGGCATCCGAGCAGCAGCAGGGCGAAGGCGAGGGCGCGCACGGCGGTGAGCTTAGTCAGCTGCGGCGGCCGACGGGGGACGAAGCCTCGGTCCCGCCCCAACGCAAGGGGCCGACGGGGAGGCAGTTCCCCCCCGTCGGCCCTCGCTGGCAACCGATGCGAGCCGGAGTCGGCCCGCGCTGCCGGTCGATCAGGCGTGCGACTCGGGCTTGATCACGCCCACCACCGCGCCGACGTTGTCCGCGAAGATGGAGAAGCGGCCCACGCCGGGCACCGACATCGGCTCCATGTGCACCGTGGCGCCGTGCTCCGTCGCGCGGCCCGTCGCCGCGTCGCAGTCCTCAACGGCCAGGTAGGGCAGCCACATCGACGGCGCCTTCTCCTGCGTGGAGGTCATGATCCCCGCGACCATCTCGTCGCCAGACTTGAGCACGTGGTAGGGGCCCTGGGGCATCTCCATGGTCTCGACGTCGAAGCCGAAGACCTTCGCGTAGAAGGCCGCCGACGCCGCCCCGTCCTTCGCCCACAGCTCGTTCCAGTGGACCCCGGTCGGCGCGTTGTCGTCCCCCGTCGCCGCCTTGAAGAGGTTGAAGGTGGCGCCCTCCGGGTCCGCCACCAGCGCGAAGCGGCCCACCGTGGGGATGTCCGTGCCCGGCACGATCAGCTTGCCGCCCGCGGCGACCACGTCCTTCGCCTTCTGGTCGACGTCGGCCACGCTCAGGTAGGACGACCACTGCGGCGGCACCCCCTCCATCTGCGCGTTGACCACGCCGCACTGCGGGGTCTCGCCCTGCGTCAGCATGTTGTACTGGAAGGCGCCCATGTCGACCGCCTGCGTGCCCCAGCCCACCACGGCGGGGTAGAACGACGTGCCCTTGTCGATCTCGGGGGTGATCAGCTCAAACCAGACGAAGTGACCGTGCTTGTACGCCATTGTCTCTCTCCTCAGTGTGTGTCGATGCGATGCGGCATCAGCGCCGCTCACCAGGACGACGGGCGGCAGCATGTCGGATCGACAGGCCCCCTGAAGTTCTTGCGATCTTTCTTCACGATCGCCCCCGTCGGCCCGTTTCAAGCCGATCGCGATCTTTTTTGCGGGCCGATGTCGATCCCGGCGTGGCC
>CALCXL010000084.1 GCA_937907595.1 uncultured Pseudomonadota bacterium | reverse complement strand
TGCACTTCGACGTCGACGGCGCCTTTCCCTGGACCGAGCACTGCGATCGGCAGGTCGATCGCCTGACCGCCCTGCTGGAGGATCCGTAATGGAGCAGCGCCCCCTCGCTGGCACCGACCTCACCGTCAGCGCCGTCGGCTTCGGCTGCTGGGCCATGGGCGGCACCTATTGGGGTGACGACGTCACCGACGCGCGCTCCACCGCCGCCGTGCACGCGGCCCTGGACGGCGGCATCACCCTGTTCGACACCGCGCCGCTCTACGGCGAGGGGCGGGCCGACCGCGTCCTCGTGCAGGCCCTGGGCGCGCGCAAGCACGACGTCGTCATCGCGACCAAGGTGGGGGTTCGCTTCGGCGGCGCGGGCCACGCGTCCTCGGATCTGCGGCCCGAGCACGTCGTCTCCGACTGCCTGGCCAGCCTGCACCGGCTGGGGCTGGAGACCATCGATCTGCTGCAGGTGCACTGGCCCTGCGAGGTGGGCACCGCCCTGGAGGACACCGTCGCCGCCCTGGAGGGCCTGCGGGACGCCGGGCACCTGCGCTACTGGGGGCTCTGCAACTACGGGGAGGCCGACCTGCGGCAGGCCGCGGCCCTGGGCGCCCTCTCCACCCTGCAGACCCCCTTCAGCCTGCTGCGGCGGGAGGCCCAGCGCGACCTCTTGCCCGCCTGCCGGGAGCTCGGCCTGGGCGTCCTGGCCTACGAGCCCCTCTGCCGCGGGCTGCTGTCGGGCCGCTTCAACCACCCCCCGACCTTCCCCGACACCGACCTGCGCAGCCGCGACGATCGCTTCGCGGGCCCCCTGTTCCGCCGCTCGGCCCCGTTCGTCCAGGACCTCAACCGCGCCGCCGCGAAGCTGGGCGTGCCCACCGCCGCCCTCGCCGTCGCCTGGGTGGCCCACCAGCCCGGGATCAGCGCGGCCCTGGTGGGCATGAAGGGCCCCGAGCAGGTCGCGGCCAACCTGCAGGCCGCCCGCCTGCTCCGCGCCGAGCGCATCTGGCCCACCCTGGAGAGGATCGCGGACACGTGGGGAGGCTGACCGGAGCGGCCGAAGGGGGAATGGGGTCGCCAACACCATGGCGACGTCATGCGCTCACGCTGCTCACGATCCTGACACTCCCCGCCGCACCGGCCGAGGCCGCCGACTCGATCGTGGCCCACGCCCTGCGCGCGGAGGAGAGCATCGCCGTCGACGGCCTGCTCGACGAAGCCGCCTGGGAGCGCGCGTCCCCCATCACCTCCTTCGTCGGCATCGCCCCCACCGAGGGCTTCGACCCCTCCGGCGACACCCGGGTGCGGGTGCTCGTGGACGACAAGAAGCTGTACATCGGCTTCGAGTGCGACTTCGACGAGCCCACCCGCGTGCGGGGCTACTACGCCGCCCGGGAGGACGTGAACCAGGACGACCAGGTCGGCATCTACCTGGACCCCTTCGGCGACGGGCGGCGCACCTACATCCTGTACATCAACGCCGTCGGCGTGCAGCAGGACTTCATCGTCACCCTGGACGGCCGCTTCAACGGGGCTTGGGACGCGGTCTTCCAGAGCCGCGGGCGCATCAGAGACGGCGGCTTCGACGTGGAGCTGGCGATCCCGTTTCAGTCCCTGCGCTTCCCCGTGGGCTCCGATCGCCCCTGGCGGGCCATGTTCACCCGCAAGTTCGCGGCCCGGGACGAGAAGGCGGCCTTCCCGGCCGTGCGTCAGGACCTGGGCCCCTACCTGCTGCAGTACGCGCCCCTGGAGGGCGTGAAGCCCCAGAAGAGCGGCATCGGCCTGGAGTTCCTGCCCACCGTCGTCCTGCGGACCGGCCAGGACCGCCCCTCCCCCGACGAGGAGCTGGCCTGGCGGGCGCCCGGCTTCCCCGACACCGTCGACCCCAGCCTGGGGGTGAAGGTCCAGCTCACGCCCTCCTCCACCCTGGACGCCACGGTCAACCCCGACTTCAGCCAGGTGGAGGCCGACCCCGACTTCGTCGACAACAACCTGCGCTTCGCCCTCTTCCTGGCCGAGCGCCGCCCCTTCTTCCAGGAGGGCGCCGAGCGCTTCGACAGCTCGCTGCTCTACACGCGATCGGTGGTGGATCCGCTGTACGGCGTCAAGGCGACGGGCAAGGAGAAGGCCCTGGCCTTCGGCGTCCTGCACGGCCTGGACGAGCGCCCGGCCCGCAGCTTCGTCGGCGAACGCCCCACGCCTGGCTTCTCCGAGGACGACGTCGCCGACGCGCTGGCCCTGGTCAGC
>CALCXL010000083.1 GCA_937907595.1 uncultured Pseudomonadota bacterium | reverse complement strand
GCTTCGTGACCCGGTGGGCCCAGGAGCTGGAGCGCCTGGGGGTGCGGGTGCGCTGCGGCGCCGACGTGAGCGGGCTGGAGGTGCGGCGCCCCGGCCGGGGGCTCCGGATCCGGCTGGCCGACGGCGAGCGTTTGGAGGCCGACGCCGCGTTCCTGGCCGTGCCCCCGCCGGCGCTCGCCAGGCTGCTCGAAGGCAGCGACGACGTCGTGGGTCGGGGCTTCGGGGCGCCCCGCGCGTTGGCGGAGCAGCTGGCGGCGTCGGTCTACGAGCACGTCGGCGTCGCGTGGTTCTTCGACCGCCCGCTGCCGAAGGACCTCCCCCTGGGAGGCCACAACGTGCGGCGGGGCTGGCACCCCATCCTGGTGCAGCACGACCAGTACCGGACGTCCCTGGCCCCGCCGGCCGTGAGCGTCGTGGTGGGCTCGGTGGCGGTGGACACGGACTTCGTGCACCCCCGCCTGGGCACCCGGGCCGACGAGCACAGCCTGGAGGATCTGGCGCGCATCGTGTGGGAGGACGAGCGTCTGATCGACCCCTCCCTGCCCGAGCCCATCGACGTGGAGATCACGGGCCTGTCCAGCGCCACGCAGATCGTGCACCTGGGCCCGCTGCCCCTGACCATGCAGGGCGTCGACCTGTTCCTGGCCACCAACCTGCACGGCCTGGCGCCCTACTTCACGGCGTCCCTGGAGTCGGCGATCCAGGCGGGGGCCATCGCGGCCGAGCGCTTCGACCCGTCGGTGGACCGGCTGCCCACCGGGCCGACGCGCCGGCTGCCCTGGACCGTCGAGTCGCCCGCCGCCTCACCGGGGGCCGAGCGCGCCCCGGCCCCCCCCGTCGCCGCTCACGCCGCATGCGCCGAATCCAGCTGAGCACCCCCCTGCAGGCGCCGGCCGATCGGGCCTGGCAGGTGCTCCTGGACACCGACGGCTGGTCCCGCTGGGGCCGCTTCGCCACCAGCGCGCACGGGGACCTGGTGCCGGGGTCGGTGTGGAGGGTGCAGCTGAGCGGGGACGGCCGGCCGCGCACCATGAGCCCGCGCCTGCTGTCCATCGACGAGCCCCGCCGCCTGCTCTTCGAGACCCGGATCCTGGGCGGCTGGGCGGCGCGCCTGACCCACGCCTTCGTGGTCGACGAGGAGGGACCCGAGCGCTCGGTGCTGCACCAGCGCTTCGAGGTCACAGGCCCCCTGGTGGCGCCCCTGTGGCCGATCCTGGAGGCGGGCGCGACGCAGTTCAGCGCCCTGGGCGACGATCTGGCGCGGGAGCTCTCTGGCTACAGGTAGTCCTGCACGGTGTCGACGATGGTGGCGCAGTCGGAGTTGTTGATGGTCGCCGTCTCCGCCTGGCACTGCAGATCGCTCAGGTTGCGGCCGTCGATCTCGTCCTGGCAGTTGTCCAGGACCGTGGCGCGATCGCCGCCCGCCAGGTCCTCGAAGGTCAAGCCCTCGCCCTCGGCGCAGGTCTGCACCTTGTCGGCGATGCCGCTGCAGTAGCTGTCGCAGGTGTAGGCGCCGATCGCCTCCAGGATGCAGGCGTTCATGGACAGGGCCAGCAGGATCAGCAGCAAGCGCATGGGGGCTCCAAGGGCGTGGGGTTCTGCTCAAGGGTAGAGCGGGCGCCCGGCGCTGACCGCTGCTTGTGGCGGTCGGGTGCGGATCGGCCCGCTCCCCACGAGGTCAAGCGAGGCGCTCAGGGCACGCCGAGCAGGCGGTACATCTCGTCGACCACCTCGGTGGCGGCTTCGGGGCGGGCCAGGCTGCCCGCCTTCCAGGCCATCGCCTGCAGCCCCTTGCGGTCCGCGTCCAGGCGCTGCAGCGCGTCGCCCAGGGTCTGCGGGCTCAGGTCCTTCTCCAGCAGGATCTCCCCTGCCCCCGCCTCGACCAGGGACCGGGCGTTGAGCTCCTGGTGGTTGTAGATGGCGTGGGGGAAGGGCACCAGCAGGCTGCCGCGGCTGCTCATGGAGAGCTCGGAGACGGTGAGGGCGCCGGCGCGGCACAGCACCAGATCGGCGGCGCGGTAGGCCTCGGCCATCTCCTCGATGAAGGCGTGCACCTCGGCGTCGACGCCCGCCCGGGCGTAGGCCGCGCGCACCCGCTCCTCGTCCGGCTTGCCGGTCTGGTGCACGACGTACAGGCGGTCGCGAAAGGCGGGAGGGACGACGTCGGCCAGCCCCATCATCGCCTCGTTGATGGCGCGCGCCCCCTGGGATCCGCCCAGCACCAGCAGCTTGAAGCGCGCGCCCAGGCCGACGGTGCCCGTGGACTCCAGCGTCAGCAGCTGCACGACGCGCTCGCGGATGGGGTTGCCGGTCACCACGACCTTGTGCGCGGGGAAGGCGCTGCCGGCCTCCTCGAAGGCCAGGAAGACGCGGTGCACGATGCGCCCCAGGATCTTGTTGGTGGCGCCGGCGACCGAGTTCTGCTCGACGATCCCGGTGCGCTTGCCCATCAGGCGCGCCGCCAGGACCACGGGGCCGGACGCGTAGCCGCCGACGCCCATGACGACGTCGGGCTTCAGGGACCAGATCAGGGACATCGACTGCAGGAGGGAGCGCGGCAGCTTGAAGACCGCGCGGAGCCGCGACATCAGTCCCTTGCCCTTGATCCCGGCGACGTCGATGAAGCGCACGTCCAGGCCCTCGCCCGCCCGGGCCTCGATGCCGTTGGCGGTGCCGACGTAGACCACGGTCGATGTGCCGTCGCGGGCCAGGAAGGCCTCACCGACCGCTACACCCGAGAAGAAGTGGCCGCCTGTCCCGCCCCCGGCGATGAGGATCTTCACCTGCTGCGCTCCCGCTTGGCCCGTTCGGCGCCGACCACGGCACCGGGCGGCGATTGTAGACAGCGCACCGCGGCGATGTGCTGCGGGATCGTCGACTCCTCGACATCCCGCGGCCCCCGACCCATCAGGACTGCCAGCTCGCGTCCCGAACGCCGCCAGCCCGGACCCGTCGGCGGGACGTACGCCAGGGGTTGCGGGAGCGCTCGTCGAGCACGGTGGCGCGCCGGGCCTGGGCGGTCACGTTGAGCAGCACGCCCAACATCGCCATCGTCAGGACCAGGGAGCTGCCGCCGTAGCTGATCAGGGGCAGGGTCAGGCCCTTGGTGGGCAGCAGGCCGGTGACCACGCCCATGTTGATGCCCGCCTGCACGCCGATGAGCAGGGCCAGGCCCATGCCGAAGAGGCGGCCGAAGAGGTCGGGCGCCTGCATGCAGACCCGGGTCGCCTGGAAGACGAAGAGGCCGAAGAGGACGACGATGCCGATCAGGCCGACCAGGCCCAGCTCCTCGGCGACGACGGCCAGGATGAAGTCGGTGTGCGCCGCGGGCAGGAAGAAGAGCTTCTGCTGGCTCTCCCCCAGGCCCGTGCCCAGGAGACCGCCGCTGCGAAAAGCCAGCCAGGACTGGATCAGCTGGAAGCCGCTGTCGCTCTGGTGGGCCCAGGGGTCCAGGAACGCGGTCATGCGGGCCCGGCGGTAGGCGGCGCCCATGAGGACCAGCCAGGCGGCGGGCAGGCCCACGGCGAGCAGGCCGGCCAGGTGCAGCAGGCGCACGCCGGCCACGAACAGCATGATCATCAGGATGGCCGCCAGCGTCATGGTGGTGCCGTAGTCGGGCTCGACCAGGATCAGCGCCAGCAGGAAGCCCGCGAAGAGCAGGTGCGGGAGGATGCCGATGGAGAAGGTGCCGATGAAGCTGTTCTTCTTCTCCAGGGAGTAGGCCAGGTACAGCACCAGCGCCAGCTTCGCGATCTCCGAGGGCTGCAGGAAGACGGGGCCGAGCTTCAGCCAGCGGGTGGCGCCGCCCATCGTCTTGCCCACGCCGGGGATCAGGACGGCGATGAGGAGCAGCGCCACGCCGATCAGCGCCGGGTAGGTCCAGGGCTTCCAGCGCTGGTAGGGGATCGCCGCCAGCACCGTCATCACCGCCAGGCCCAGCAGGGCGTAGACGCCGTGGCGGCGGATGTAGTGCAGCTCGTCGCCGTGCACGTCGACGGCGTAGATGGCGCCGGCCGAGTAGACCATCGTCACGCCGATGGCCAACAGCGCCAGGATGCAGGTGAGGACCACAGGGTCGACGTCGCGCAGGTTTCGCATGGGCCTACCGCAGCTTCAGGGTCATCACCGCCAGCAGGGCGAGGACGATGG
>CALCXL010000082.1 GCA_937907595.1 uncultured Pseudomonadota bacterium | reverse complement strand
TGGACCCCCTGTTCGGGGCCGGCCGGTCCCACCCTGCGGAGGCGCCATGCGGAGTCCGATCCTTCCCCTGATCCTGGTGTCGGCCCTCGCGGGCGCCGGTCTGGCCTGCGCGACGGCAGCGCCCAAGTCCGATGCGGCGGAGGCGTCGACCCCCTCAGTACCGACGGCCGAGTCGGCCGAGGAGGCGACCCCGACCCCCAAGCCGGAGAAGACGCCGCGCCCGGCCGGGACCTACGACGGAAAGAAGAACGGCCCGGGCTGGTCCTTCGTCCTGTTGGGCGGCGAGCGGATGACGGTGCGGTGGAGCGACGGCGACAGCTTCAAGTTCAAGGACGGCCCCTACGAGGGCGCCGGCGTACGCATGACCGGTTACAACACGCTGGAGTCCTACGGACCCGTGCACCGCTGGGGCAAGTGGACCGCGCAGGAGCTCTACGACATCGCCTCCACCAGCAAGAACCTGGGGGCCAGCCAGGAGTGGGAGTGCACCACCACCGGGGAGCGGGACGGCTACAACCGCGTGCTGGTCTCCTGCCCGAAGGCCGCCCTCCACCTCGTTCAGGAGGGCCACGCCCACGTCTTCGGCATCGACGATCCGGTCAGCGGGGAGCTGCTTGCCGCCCAGAAGCAGGCCCAGAAGAAGAAGGTCGGCATGTGGGCCAAGGGCGTGCCGGCGTCGATCATCACCAGCCTGCACTCGGTGGAGGAGGGCTGGGACGACGGGGGGGAGGGCCCCTACAACCGGGTCGCGGACGCCCGGACGGGCCAGTCGGAGAAGCTCCACCACAAGGAGGCCTACGGCGTCTGCCAGGAGGTCTGCGTGGGCCCCAAGGAGACCCAGAGCTGCATGACCTACGTGCCCTTCAGCAACCGCTACCGCAACAAGCCGGACTGCCTCAAGGCGCCGAAGAAGTAGCGCCGCTCGCCGCGTTGTCAGGGTCGGCCCCGCCCTTCCTGGCGCCGCCGACCGCTGCCCCCTATCCTCCGCCGTCCGAGGAGGACGCCATGATCCGCGACGAGCTCAAGCAGAAGTCCATCGAAGCCCTGAAGGCCCGCGACAAGGAGACCCGCGCCCTGTTGGGCGGGATCATCGCGCGCTTCCTGGAGATCGAGAAGTCGGGCGACTTCACCGAGTGGACCGACGCCAGCCAGCGCGAGGTGGTGGCCAAGTACGTCAAGAGCCTGCGCAGCTCCATGGAGTCCCTGCCCGGGGGCGAGCTCGCCGATCGCTACAAGAAGGAGCTGGACCTGCTGGAGCCGTTCCTGCCCCAGACGCTCGACGCCGCCGCCACGCGCGCCCTGGTCGAGCCCCTGGCCGCCCGCGCCAACGGCCGCCTGGGCGCCTTCATGGGCATGGTGCTGAAGGCGCACAAGGGGCAGGTCGACGCCGCGCTGGTGCGCTCCATCGGCGAGGAGCTCGGCCTCAAGTGAACAGCACCTGGTGCCTACGCAGCTGAACCCGGATGCGCAGGCACATGCCGACAGCGGCGGCCGACAGCCCGGCGAACAAGCCCCACCAGATCCAGCGCGGATCGTCGCTCAGGACGATCGCCCCCAGGATGCCCATCGGGAGGGCCAGGGCCGCGTAGCCGAACAAGGCCAGCGCGAAGCCGGCGCGGGTGTCCGCCAACCCCCGCAGGACGCCGACCGCGACCGCCTGGATCGAGTCGGAGATCTGGAACAGCGCCGCGATGGCGATCAGGTCCAGGGACAGCGCGAAGACCTCCCCGGTCACCCCGAAGAAGCCGGCGATGCGCTCCGGGACCAACGTGAACGCGGCGGCGCCCAGCAACGACCACGCGCCGCCCACCGCCAGGACCGTCCAGGCCGCCAGGCTCAGGCCGTGGCCGTCCCGCCGTCCCACCGCCTGACCCACGCGCACCGCGCCCGCTGCGCCGAGCCCCAGGGGCACCATGAAGGCCATCGACGACGCGCTCAGCGCGACCTGGTGGGCGGCGAGGGGCTCGGGGCCCAGGATGCCCATGAGGATGGCGGCGCCGGAGAAGGCGGAGACCTCGGCGAAGTACTGCAGGCCCACGGGCACGCCGATGCTGAGCAGGTGCCGGACCACGACGACATCCAGCGCCCAGGAGGTGGTGACGAAGCGCCGCATGTCCGTGCGAAACCACGCCACCCAGGCCACCGGGAGCAGGAGGATGACGCGGCACAGCGCCGTCGCCCAGGCCACGCCCTCCACGCCGAGCGCTGGCAGGAACCAGCCCCCGTCCAGGAACCACAGATCCAGGCCCACGTTGGCGATGTTGGCCAGGAGCGCAGAGACGAGGAGCGGGCGGGTGACCCCCACCGCCGACAGGAAGCTGCGGTGGACGACGAACAGCAGCCCGAAGGGGACGCCCCAGCGCAGCGGGTCCAGGTAGAGCCGCGCGAGCGCCGCCGTGGCCGGGTCGAAGCCGCAGGCGACCAGCACGTCTGGGGCCCAGGTCAGGGCGAGGATCAGGGGCGGGGTCAGGAGCGCGGCCGTCCAGATGCCCTGGACCAGCCCCGATCGGCAGCCTGCGTCGTCCCCCGCGCCAAAGGCCTGGGAGACGTGGGCGTCCAGGCTCATCAGCGTGCCGATGCCCAGGATGACGATCCCGAAGTACATCGTGCCGCCCAGGGCCAGCCCGGCCAGCGCCTCGGGTCCCCGGGGCCCCACCAGCGCCGTGTCCACGAGGTTCATCACGCTCATGCCGAGCTGCGCGATGACGATGGGCCACGCCAGCTTCAGCAGCGCGACGAGCTCATCGAGGAAGCGGGCGGGGGAGGGGGCGGTCACGAGCGCGGCACCATGGGTCCGTGAGCCCCCGCGCACAAGCCCTCCGTGGCGAAGGGGGCGTCCACCTGGGCGGACGCCCCCTCGCTCGGGCTGCGATGCAGGCCGCTGTTCGGCCCTCAGGTGCTGGCAGTGCGGCTCAGGAAGCCTTGGCGGCCGGCTTCTTCGCCTTCGCCTTCGCCTTGGGAGCGGTGCCCCCCAGGGCCAGGCGCTCCTGCTGGCGACCCGACGTCAGGTCGGAGCCGTACTCCCGGGGCAGCGGGCTCAGGTCGCGGCTTCCCACGGCCTCCGGCAGCGCCTCGGCGGTGGCCATCAGGTGCTTGCTCAGCTTGACGGCGGCCTTGTCGTTGTTGTGCTTCAGCTCCCGGAACAGCAGGTCCACGCGCTCGCGGCCCCAGCCCAGGTAGTACTCGGCCAGGGGCATCTGGGAGTTGTCGCCGCGGTTGAGGGCGGTCTGGGCGCGGGAGGCGACCAGGGCCATGACGGCGAGCTCCACGCCGATGTCGACGATGCGGGCCAGGGTCAGCTGACGCATCTCCAGCTTGGGGCCGTTGAGGGCCATGGCGTGGAACAGCGTGCGCGCCAGGCGGCGGCCGCGGCGGTCCACGTACTTCATGTGGCCGCCCAGGGACCCGCTGAAGCCGGGGAAGCTGGCGAAGAGCCCGCCGACCCACAGCTTCGGGTACCAGCTCAGGTAGAAGCCCGCGGCCTTGAGCACCGTGTTGGCCTTCTGGCCCAGCGTCGCGCGCTTGTTGAACAGGCCGCCGGCCAGGCGCAGGTGCTTGTCCAGGGCCTCGCGGGCGAGGAACAGGTGCATGATGTCGGTGGTGCCCTCGACGATGCGGTTGATCCGCGTGTCGCGCAGCCCGCGCTCCAGGGGGTAGGAGTTCTCCCCCCGGCCCTCCAGGGAGGTGGCGGTCTCAAAGCCCCGCCCGCCGCGCAGCTGCAGCCCCTCGTCGGCCAGCTGCCAGGCCAGCTCCGTGTTGAAGAGCTTGGCGCCCGCGGCCTCCATGCGGATGTCGACGTCCTTGCGGTCGGACATGGCGGCGCAGAAGTTGGCCAGGGTCTCCATGGCGTAGCCGCCGGCAGCGATGCGGGCCAGCTTGTCCGCGCCCGCCTCGTGCTCGCCGATGTACTTGCCCCACTGGTAGCGGCTCTTGGCCCAGCGGGCGGAGAAGCCAGCGAGGTCCCGCACCGAGGCGGCCGTGATGGCGGGGATGCCCAGGCGGCCGTCGTTGAGGGTGGTCAGGGCCAGGCGCAGGCCCTTGCCCTCACCCCAGATGAGGTTCTCCTTGGGGATCTTCACGTCGGTGAAGCGGATGATCCCGTTCTCGATCGCACGGATCCCCATGAACTCGCAGCGGTGCATGACGTCCACGCCCGCCCACTTCGTCTCCACGATGAAGGCCGAGATGCGGTTGATCTCCCGGTCGCCGCGCTTGTCCACGCCGGTCTTGGCCATCACGACGATGACGTCGGCGATGACGCCGTTGGTGCACCACAGCTTCTCGCCGTTGAGGATCCAGTTCTCCCCGTCCTCGTCGAGCTCGCCCACCGTGATCATGTTCGCGGGGTCGGAGCCCACGCTGGACTCGGTGAGGCCGAAGGCGGAGATGGCGCCCTCGGCGAA
>CALCXL010000081.1 GCA_937907595.1 uncultured Pseudomonadota bacterium | reverse complement strand
GGACCCGGTGGCCCGCTCCACTGCGGGACGGCCTCTCGGCCTCCTCATTTGATCGGTGATCCAGGCCCGGCGGGTGCCGTCAGTCCTTCTTGGGCGGGCCGTCGTTGCCACCACTACCACCGCGACGCCGCCTTCGCCTGCGCCGCTTGGGCGCGCCGCCCTCGCCGGGGGGTGCGTCGGGTCTTGGGCCGATGCCGGAGGCGTCGCTGGGAGGGGGGCGCTCGGGTCGGTCCCCACGAGGTCGATCCCCGCTGGGTCGGTCCCCACGAGGTCGATCCCCGCTGGGTCGGTCCCCACGAGGTCGATCCCCGCTGGAGCGATCCCCACGAGGTCGGTCTCCGCTGGGCCGGTCCCCACGGGGGCGATCCCCGCCGGAGCGGTCTGCCTGGGGGCCGCGATCGTTGGAGGGCGCCGCGCCAGCCGGGGAGCCCTCGCCGCCCGAGCGCCTCCGCCTGCGACGCCGCTTCTTGGGCGCGTCCTCGCCTGCGCCGGGAGCGGGAGCGGGGCTGGGCGGGCCGGCGTTCTGATCGGGCCGGTCGGGGCCCCGGGAGCCAGCGCCGCGACCCTTGGCCGCACCACCACGTCCCGGTTCCGGCCTGCCTCCGCCTCCGCCTCTGCCTCCGCCCGAGCTCCCACCACCGCCCCGCCGCGAACGGGGCGCGGGCTCCTGGGCCTCCACGAAGACCACGGGCTTCCGGGCGGGGCGCGGCGGCGGCAGGCCCAGGGCCTCCCGGCGTTCGCGCGCCTCCTGCTCGATCTCCATGATCTCCGCCAGCAGCCCGGACACCTCCGCCTTGGGCTTCTTGGAGGTGAATGTGCCGGTGAGCTCTGTGTCGGGCAGCAGCTCGCTGCGCTCGTACAGCTCCCACATCTCCGGCCCGTACTCGGTCCTGCGGAGCGCCGGCGCGAAGCGGCCCAGGAAGCTGGTGAGGTTGTTGACGTCCCGGATCAGCATCTTGCTGGCGCCCTGATTGCGCGCCGGGTCGATGGCCTGGGGGAAGTCGATGATCACCGGGCCTTCGGGGGTGATCAGCACGTTGAAATCCGACAGGTCGGCGTGCACGATCCCGGCGCAGAGCATCTTCACGACCTCGCGCAGCAGGATGTGGAAGAGCTCCGTCGCCTCCTCCTCGGTGAAGTTGATGTCCACCATGCGCGGCGCGGGCTCGCCGTCGGCGCCGCAGACCAGCTCCATCACCAGCACGCCCTCGGCGAAGGCGAAGGGCTCGGGGACACGCACGTTGGCCGCGCGCAGCAGGTGGATCGCGTCCACCTCCGCCGAGCGCCAGGCCTCTTCCGTCTTGGCGCGGCCGTGCTTCGAGCCGCGGCTCATGGCCCGCTGCTCCCGGCTGCTGCGCACGCGCCGGCCCTCGGTGTACTCAGCGCGGTTCTGGAAGCTGCGGTGTTGGGCGTTCTTGTAGACCTTGGCGACGCGCTGTTCGCCGTCGGCCACGACCAGGAAGACCTCCGCCTCCTTGCCGCTCATCAGCGGCCGGAGAACGTCTTCGATCACTCCGTAGTCCAGCAGCGGCTGAAGCCGATCCGGTACCCGCATCCCCAGTTCACTCCTTCCACCGGGCGCGGTGGGAGGGCGGGTTGTAGCAGGGTCCACGCCCCCTTGGCGCAGCAATGAGCGCGGAGCGCCCCAGGACCCGTCGCCGCGCGGGCGAAGGGTCGCACGCTGTCAGGGCTCCAGGCTGTACCCGGCCTGCTCCCAGCCCACCATGGCAGGGGTGAGGTCGTAGATCCGGCAGTAGCCGCGGGCGACGAGCGCGGCGGTGGCCTGGGCGCTCATGGGGCCCGTCAGGCAGTACAGGACCGCCTTGGCCGCCGGGTCCGAGCCCAGGTGGGCCTCGATGGCGTCCACGTCGTTGAAGGGGATGTGCACGTCGGTGTCGGGGATCTGCCCGGCGTTCGGGATGTGCACGTTGATGAGCTCAAAGTCCTTGTCCAGCAGCATGTCCGCGAGGTCGTCCGGCCAGACCTCCGTGACCTCCGGCGTGATGCCTTCGCAGGAGAATGCCGCGTCGTCGTCGTCCGCAGCGTCGTCGTCGTCGGCTGCGCTGTCGTCGTCGTCGGCAGCCGCGCTGTCGTCGTCGTCGTCGAGGGTCGATGTCGGGCAGGCGATCAGCAGCGAGAGCAGCAGGAGCAGGGCGAGTCGGGACATGGGGACCTCCGGAGCCGCAGTTTGCACGTCGGCCCGCGGCTGTCGAGGGCTGTTCTGGGGTCCGGAGGGCGGCGGTCGGCGGATGCCGGTGCGGGAGGAGGTCCGGCACGACGAACGCACGAGGGGGCCGGAGGACCGCGCCTCCCAGAACGACGAAGAGCCGCCCCGAGAGGCGGCTCTTGTCGTCATCCGCGACCCCAGGAATTTGGGCCGGAGGATGAATGGTGCGAGAGGGGGGACTCGAACCCCCACATCCGTAAGGACACTGGACCCTGAACCCAGCGCGTCTACCAATTCCGCCACTCTCGCAAAGTGCCGGCGCTCCGAGGAGCGAGGGTTCGGGGATTCTACGAACGAAGCCGAAGGTGTCAACCGCCCGGCGATCAAAGGCCGAAACCTGGAGACATCAGCGCCCTGGAGGGAGCTCGTAGACCGCGTAGTCGCCCCGGATCCAGCGCTCGATTCCGTGCCGGGCCAGGGCCTCGTCGACCAGCGCCAGGGGGCGTTCGAACGCCTCCTGCCAGGTCGCGTCGTCCAGGGAGGGGTAGCCCGTCCGCGGGAACCGAGCCTCACGGTGGACGATCCAGCGCACGCCCTCCTGGCGCATGCGCTCCGCGAAGGCGTCGGCGCTCCCCTCCTCCAGGACGAGCTGGCGGAAGGGGGTGTGCTCCTCCGCCCCGATCCAGATCACCCGCTGGGGCAGGTCCCAGGCCTGCCAGGCCCACAACATCGCCACCGTGTCGCCCGGGCCGGCGTGCTCGCGAACGAACGCCAGGGGCGCGGCGTGGGGCGCTTCGTGCGCCAGGTACTCCGGCCAGGTCTCCCGGCCGGTGGCGACGTCGGCCGCCTTCATCGCGTCCAGCCAGGCCGGCGCAGCCTCCACCGCCGCCACCAGACCCAGGACCGCTGCCCCCGCCGCCAGCGTCGCTTTCGACCGGCCCAACCGCGCGAGGAGCTCGTGCAGCCCCAGCGCGGTCGCCGCCGCGAGGAGGGGCCACAGGGGCATCAGGTAGATGACGCGGCGCAGCACCACGGCCCAGGCGAGGAAGCCCAGCGCTACCGCCACCACCAGCGCCCGCCCTGCGCCGGGCTTGCGCAGCGCCAACAGCAGCCCCGGCGCCGCGAGCAGGGGCCAGACGTTCAGGCGGCCCAGGAAGTGTCGGCGGTCGAACTCCCGCCCCATCACGAAGAGGTCGACCGGGCTGCGCAGCAGCGCCGGGAGGGAGCTGCCCCCGCCGTAGTTCTCCGTGAAGTTGAAGCGGAAGGCCACCTCCAGACCCGCCGGAGGCTCCAAGCCGGCGAGGGGCGCCAGGGGGTGGACGAAATGCAGCGCGTTGCGGATCAGCCAGGGCGCCGCGAACAGGGCCGGGAGGAGCGCCGACAGGCTTAGCAGGGCCAGGGCCCGTCCCCGCTCGCGCCCGGCTTCGCGGTCCAGAAGCGCCACGGCCACGACGATGTAGAGGGGAGCGAGGAAGAGGGGGGCCGTGTACTTCACCGACAAGGCTGCCCCGCCGATCGCGGCCAGCGCCCACGGTCGCCAGCCGGGATCCGCCGGCGCCTGCCTCCAGTCCAGCACCACCAGGGCGGCCGCGCCCACGAACAGCGAGAGCGTCAGGTCGCTGTTGATCGTCGGCAGCGCGCGCAGCAGGGTCGCGCTGCCGAGCACGACCGGCAGGTAGATCCAGGTGCCCGTCGGCGGTACGAGGCGGCGAACCACGCGGTGGCCGGCCACCAGCCCGCCCAGGCCCAGCGCCAAGCAGAAGGGCCGCATGGCGCCGACGCCGCCCCAACTCGCCGGCAGGGCCAGCAGCGCGTGCAGCCCCATCGCGAGCCCGCTCAGGGGGTCCTGGGCATCGGAGGGAAAGCTGCCCGTGCGCAGGATGTGCTCGACGAAGCGGCGGTGGTACTGCCCCTCGTCCGGCCCCGTGGGGGGGGCTCCCACCAGCAGGAGGGCGGGCCCGATGAGGGCGGCGGCGAAGACCAGCGTGCCCGCGGGGGGCATGCCCTTGAGGCCCTTCGCGCCCCGCAGGGCCAAGAACGCGGCGACCACGCTGGCGACCAGCAGCCCCCGAGCCGTGCCCAGGCCCAGCGCTC
Organism: uncultured Pseudomonadota bacterium; assembly: GCA_937907595.1. Taxonomy (GTDB): domain Bacteria; phylum Myxococcota_A; class UBA796; order UBA9615; family UBA9615; genus CALCXL01. The sequence goes on along the minus strand of CALCXL010000081.1, from coordinate 12,709 downwards.
CGACGGAGCCCAGCGCAACCGCGAGGACCTGCAAGGCGGCGAGGCCGAGGGCGGCGGAGACCACCGCGCGCCCCACGGGGTCCTGGGCGGAGAACTCCGGTGCGATCCGGCGCCGCAGCCCGTCCCCGACACCCCACGCTCCGAAGGCAGCGGCCCAGCCTGCCAGGGCCGCCGGACCCGTGGTACGCAGCCAGCCCCACGCGCCGAACAGCGGCTTCGACTCGGCCCCCGACCACACGAGGACCCCCACGGCCCACAGGACCAGGAGCGAGGGGACGAGCCGCTGCCTCACGGAGCGGCCGGGGGGGAGGGGTGCGGCGCTGGGGTCGGCTCGGGCGCCGCGGGCAGGGTCAGGGCGAGCAGGGAGGCCCGGCCGCCGAAGGGGCCCTGGGCCACGGTGACGGCCCCCGCCACGGCCCCGCGAAGGCGCAGATCACCGGCGGCCGCCAGGAGCGTGCCGTGCTGCCCGGTGGGCAGGTGCAAAGCGTCAAGGGCCACGCCGCCCGGCGCCCGCACGGGGACCAGCAGCAGATCGTCCAGACGCTCGCTCGGCCGGCCCCTCACGGCACCCAGGGTACGCCGCCGAAGCTCGCCCCGCTCCAGGTCCAACCAGCAGACATCGTCGCCCTCCCGCCAGGTCAGCCACCGGCTGTCGACGTGCAGGTCGCTCCGATCCGCCGGGTCCCCCACCCAGGTCTGCCGGTTCCGATCGAGGTCCTGAAGGCGCAGCCGGGCCCGCCCGGGATCGCCCTCGAGCACCGCCAACCAGGGCGAGTGCACCGCCGCCGCCCCCGGGGCGTCCAGGGGCTGCGCTGGCAGCAAGGTCCGTTGGTTCGATCCGGCCATGGAGACCTCCACCCGGTCGCTGCGGAGCACCGCCAGGCGCTCGGGCCCCAGGGCGGGCGGGCCCCGGAGTGCGCCCTGGGGCAGCCATGCGATCGTGCCTCCCTCCGGCCCCCGCCAGGTCCCCAGCGCGTCGCCGGTCCAGCCGAGCAGCCCCGCCTCCACCGCCGCGTCGCCTGGTCGCACCTGCGTGGGCTCCTTCTGCCCCGGGCGCTGGGGCAGGCCCGGCATCGGGACGTCCGAGTCCGCGTCCAGCGGCAGGAAGCGATCCAGGAGGATCGGCTCCCCTCCGGAGCAGCCGACGTGCCCCGAGGCCACCCGGGCCGGGAACCGCGGATCGCCGCAGGCCTCGGCGTCCAGCGGCACGGCCTCCGCCCGCGCCTGAAGCATCGCCGCCAGGTCGACCGTGGGGTGCAGCGGCGCCTGGGCGACCGCGGTGGCGAGCTCACGGCCTCGACGCATCAGGTCCACGCGGACCTCCCAGTCGGGGCTCGTTGGCCGCAGTCGGGCTCGGTCGTCGGACCCGTCGGCGACGAGGGTGCCGCCCCGAGCTGTCCACCGCAGGCCCAGGTCCTGGCCGAGCTCGCCATCGAGGAGGGCTTGCAGCCGGACCTCCTCCCCCTCCACCTCGAAGAGGGGGGCCGGGAGCAGGAACCCACGGGCGGGGCGGGGATCGTCTGGCTGGAGCGGAGGCAACTGCGACACCGAGCCGGTGCCCAGGCGGGCGGCTCGAGGGGTCGGGGGCCGGACTCCGTCAGCGCAGCCGGCCAGCGCCAGCAGCGCCACCAACAACGTCGGGGTCAGGGCGTGCAGTCGTAGACGATGGTGACGACGCCGGTGGCGGTTGCGCCGCTGCAGTCCCGCGCGGTGACCCGCACCTGGGCCTGGTGCGTGTTGGTCGCCGGCGTGCACGACCCGGGGGGGCCCGGCAGGGCCAGCTCCGTCATCGCGCCCTCTTCGGAGATCAGCGTGGTGTTGTTCGGGCCCTGCAGGATCTCCCAGGTGAAGCTGAGAGGGTCCTCGTCGGGGTCCGTGGAGTCCAGGGCGTCCAGGGGCACGACCACCGACGGGCAGTTGGGGCAGGCGGAGCAGTTCCCGTACGCGTCCATGGAGCAGCTGGGCCCGTCGGCCACGAAGTAAACGTCCGACGACGTCACCACCACCGGCGGGGAGTTGGTCAGCGTGGGCGTGGCGTCGATCTCCACGAAGACGGGCGTGGAGTAGTCCTCGCCGTCGTTGACCACCAACTGCACGGTGTACTCGCCGGGCACGTCCGCGTAGAAGCGCGGGCTGACCGAGTTGGCGTCGTCGAAGGCGGCCGCGCCGATGGGCACGTCGCTGCCCTGCGGCACCAGCAGCACGTCCCACTGGTAGGCCAGGGGGTCGCTCTCCGGATCGGTGCTGGACTCGCCCGAGAGCACCACGAAGTCGCAGGAGAAGTCGCTGACCACCTCCGCGATGGCCGTGGGGCCCTGGTTGGTGGAACCCGAGGCGATGAACGCGAAGTCGGGCTCGCTGCCCACGATCCCGTTGTGCACCACCAGGCTGAACGCGAAGGAGCCCGGCGCGTCCGCCGTGATGCAGACCTCCACCTGGTCGCCGGCCAGATCGTCGGTGGTCAGGCTGGAGGCCTCCGGGGTGGAGACCAGGGCCCACTGGTAGGTCAGCGGGTGCGCGTTGGGGTCGTAGGAGGCCGCGCCGTCCAGGCAGATCTCCTCGCCCTCCAGGCCCGCGCGGTTGGGGCCGGCGTCCGCCACCGGCAGGTCCACGCTGGAGCTGGCCTCGTAGACCACGAACGCGGCCTCCGACTGCGAGCCGTCGGGGTCCTCCACCACCAGCGCGAACACGAACACCCCCGCCACGTCGGGCACGACGCTGGTGGTGCCGGCGTTGCGGTCTCCGTTGGCCGAGAAGGGCGTGTCGCTCAGCTGCGACGCCTCCGGCCTCCGGTCCACGGTCCAGTGGAAGATGATCTCGTCCCCGTCGGGGTCGTAGGACGTGGTCCCGTCGATGGACAGGGGGGAGCCGATGGACGCCGCCCCGCCGCCGCGCACCCGGGCCACGGGCGCGGTGTTGTTCAGCGCGATGATGTTGCCGTTGCCGGCCGCGATCGGGTCCTCACAACGGGTGAGGGCGGGTGCGAGCATCAGCAGGCCTGCGCCGAGGAGCAGCGTGCGGCCGGGAAGGGTCGGGGCGGTTCGGTTGACCATGGCGTTCCCTCAGAGGCTCGGCGTGCAGACGTAGTGGATCGTGACGACGTCGTCGTGCGCGCCGCGGCAGTCGAAGACCGTCAGCCCCACGTCGAAGGTCATCGTGACGGCGTTGCCCGGGGTCACGACCACCTCCGGCAACGTGACCGAGACCGTTTGCGACTCCACACCGAGCAGCGTGGCGTCGCCCGCTGTCTGCATGTCCCACTGGTAGTTCAGGGGGTCGTTGTCCGGGTCGTAGGAGCCCGAGCCGTCCAGGACGACCTCCCGCGAACCGCAAGGGTTGCATCCGCCGGGGCCGTAGGGGTCGTTGGTGCACAGGGCCGTGGCCTCCACGACCAGGTCGTCGCCGGCGTCCGCGATGGGCACCAGGTTCGGCTGGCTGGGCACCACCTGCACCGCGACGTAGTCCGGCTCGGACTGCGACTCGGAGTCCTCGACCACCAATTCCAGGGTGTACACCCCGGGCACGTCGGCGTTGAAGCTGGGGGTGGGCGAGAAGCGGCCCTCCAGGAAGGCGTCCGAGACCGTGCTGCCGTTGGGCACCGACGTGAAGCGCCAGACGTAGACCAGCGGCTGGCCCTCGGGGTCGTAGGACGCCGTGCCGTCCAGGCCGATCTCCGTGGGCGAGCAGGGCGTCAGGATGATCGAGTTGCCCGCGTCGGCCACCGGCGCGCGGTTGCCGTTGGTCACCTGGACCTGCACGTAGTCCGGCTCCGAGGTGCACAGGCCGTCGTCGGCGCGAAGCTGGAGGATGTACGAGCCGGCGACGTCGGGGATGAACACCGGGTGGTTGGTGCCCTGGTAGAAGATGTCGCCGCTGGTCAGCGAGGACTCCGCGGGCACCAGGCTGAAGCGCCACTCGTGGTGGAGGACCTGGGCGTTGGGGTCCGGCGCGGCGGAGTCGTCGTCGTCGTCCCCCGCGGCGGAGTCGTCGTCGTCCCCGGACAGGGGCTCGATGTCCGCGTCCTCCGTGCCCGAGCCGTCCAGCGTCACGGGAACGCCGGTGGCGCCCAGCAGGTCCACGCCGGCGTCGGCCACGGGGCAGCTGTTGCCGCCGCCCACTTCGATCACCGCGTGCGCGAGATCCGACAGCAGCTGTCCATCGCCCACCTGCAGCGTGACGCCGTAGAGGCCCTGGCGGTCCGGGACCAGCTGGACCAGCGAGGGGTCGGCCTCGTCCACGAGCACGATGCTCTCGTCCAACAGCGTGGAGCCCAGGGGCTTGCTGTCCAGGTTCCAGAAGTAGACGAGCTCCGCGTCCGCCGCCGAGGACGCGCCGAGCGTCGACTCGCTGGCGTCCAGTTGGACGGGGACGCCCACCTCCACGCCCACCGCGTCACCCAGCACGGTGACGACCGCGTGGGGGCGATCGATGACGTCGTCGTCGTCGTCCGTGGGCACCGTCTCGCACTGCGACAGGAACAACGCGCCCACTGCCGCGGCGGCGGCGAAGGCCGTCCGGGTCGGGCTGCGCTGGCTGAGAGTCCAGGTCATCCGCAATTCTCCTGAGCCGCCTCGAGTCGGGGGGTCCGCACGCCGTGTTATCACGCAAGCTCCCGGAACAGCAACGCATTGCGATGCACAGAGCCCCGTCGCGGAGTCGGGGCGCAGTCCCCCGAGGCCCCTCTGACGGGCGGCGGCCACCATTGTTACACGCGCGCAGAGGATGCTCGCTTGCCATCCGCCGTTCCGTGTCGACAATACCCGCCTGGCGCACCGAAGGTGGCGGGCAGACGGAGGCACGGATGGGCTTGAAGGACATGGTCGCGGGGTTGTTCGACAAGGAAGCCCGCGACGAGCGGGCATTCGACAAGCTCGTGGGGCAGCTGGTCTCCAAGAACCGCCAACACGAGGAGCGCATGGCCTCCATCGAGGCCCTGGCCACGATGAACTCGGCCCGCGCCAACGCCGCGCTGTTCCGTCGTTGGGACATGCAGGGCGACAAGGCCCGCGAGGACGCGGCGGAAAAGGAGTACCTGGCGGAGGTGCTCGTGGCCAAGGGCGACACGATCGTGCCGGTCCTGCGCGAGCACAACGACCGGTCCATCAACATCACCTGGCCGATCCAGATCCTCCAGAAGGTCGCCGGCGACGACGCGGTGGTGGAGGAGCTGCTGCGGGTCCTCACCATGGAGCTCGAGCGCGTCGCCTCCTTCAAGCCGGAGAAGAAGGTTCGGGCCCTGCAGCTCCTCGCCGACCACCAGGACGACCGCATCGAGGCCCTGGCCTTGCGAGCGCTCGGCGACTTCGACCCGAACGTGCGCTTCGAGGCAGCCCAGCTGCTGCGCGGTCACCAGAGCGGCGCCGTGCGGGACGCGCTCATCGATCGCCTCAACCACGAGGAAGAGGACAGCGGCCGGATCCGGGACACCCTGCTCGATCTGCTCGCCGAAGGAGGCTTCGCGGTGACCGACCGCAAGGCGGACCTGGAGGAGCACCTGGGTCAGCAGTGGCGCATCGGCCCCAAGGACAGCCTCATCCCCGCCAGCTGATCGCCCCGCGCGGATCGGCGCGACCGGGCCTCAGGCCGCCCCGTTGCGCAGGTACCAGCGCGCCACCTCGAACCCCAGGCGCGCCCGCATGGGCAGCGTGCCGGACCGGCGCGCTCGGATCGCCTGCTTCGCCAGGTAGCCGGGCCGCAGGTAGAAGCCGCCGTACATCTTGCGGAGCGTGCGGCCCAGCTCGGCTTCGGTCCACCCTGGCGGCACCAGCGTGGCGCGGCGCTCCTCGGCGTCGGCGGGGTTGCGCACCGACGTCTCCCGGAACCAGCCCTCCCGCTGCGCCTGCTCGTACAGCTCGGTGCCGGGGAAGGGCGACAGCGTGGAGAACTGGATGAAGTCGACGCCGCTGCGCTGCGCGAAGCGGAGGGTCTCCAGGCTCTCCTTTGGCCCCTCACCGGGGATCCCCACCAGGACGTAGGCCACGGTCTCGATGCCCGCCGCCGTGCACGCAGCCAGCGCCGCCTCCGCCTGATCCACGCGCTGGTCCTTGCGGAGCTCGTCCAGGCTGCTCTGGTTGGCGGACTCCACCCCGAAGGCCACCGTGCGGCAGCCTGCGGCCGCCATGAGGCGCGCCAGCTCGGGGTTGACCCCGTCGACGCGGGCCTCGCACTTCCACTCGATGTCGAGCCCGCGTCGGAGGATCTCCTCGCAGATGGACACCACCCGCTTGCGCCGCAGGGTGAAGTTGTCGTCGAACATGCAGACGGAGCCGATGCCTAGGGTCCGCTGGCACCACTCCAGCTCGTCGACCACGTCGCCGGCCGAGCGCGCCCGCCAGCCGCCGCCGGACACCGTCTTGTCGCAGAAGGTGCAGCGGAAGGGGCAGCCCCGGCTGGAGATCATCGTCGTGAAGCGCGGCCGGGTCTGGAACAGGTAGCGGTAGCGTGCGTGGGGGACCAGGTGGCGCGCGGGCCAGGCCAGATCGTCCAGGCAGGGCGGGGGCGTCGCGGGGGTGAAGGGCTGCCCGCGCACCAGGACCCCCGGCGGCGGCGCCCCGCGGTTGGCCTGGGCCCACCACTCCATCAAGGCGACGGCGGGCTCCTCGCCCTCGCCGACGACCAGCGCGTCGACGTCGGGGAACTCCTCCAGGGCCGCCTCACGGAACCGGGTGGCGTGCACGCCGCCGAGGACGATCTTGCGGGCCAGGGGGCGCACCAGGGCGACGTCGCGGGCGATGCGATCACGCATGGGGGTCATGCCCGACAGACCGATGACCGGCGCGCCGACCATGCGCACCCGGTCCAGGAAGGCAGCCTGGTCCAGGCCCTCGCCGGGCGCATCGACGACGACCACGCGCACTCCGGCGGCCTCCAGGGCGGAGGCGACGTAGAGCAGGCCGAGGGGAGGCAGCGGCATCGACGCCATCGCGCCGCGGGTCTCCGGACCGCGCACCAGGGCGATGTCCGGGCGACCGCGCAGGGGGCTCACCATGTGAGCTCCAGGATGCGTTCCTTCAGCATCTTTGCGTCGGGGTGCAAGGGGTCGACCTCCTCGAGTGCGCGGGTGTAGTGCTCGGCCGCGCGCTCGCGATCGCGCACGTCGGAGTAGTAGATGTGTCCCAGACCCAGGTGGGCGACGTAGTCGTCAGGATGGCACTCGAGGCTCTGAGCGTACAGGTCGATCGCCTCCTGCAGCTTCTGCTGCTTTCGCCGGAGGAAGGCAAGGTTGTTGAGGGAGGGGCCGTGGCAGGGGGCGGCGCGCAGGGCCTCTCGCAGGCGCTGCTCGGACTCCTGCAGCCTCCCCTGTCGGCCGTGGATCACGGCGAGCTTGGACAGCGCCTCGGCGTTCCAGGGGCGCGCCCGGACCGCCCGCTCCAGATCCCTGCGGGCCTCGTCGGGGCGGTTGAGGCTCAGGTGGTGATCGCCCAGGTAGCGCCAGGCCTCCGACGCGTCGGGGTTCACCGTGACGGCGTGAGTCCAGAGCGCCTCCTCGCTGCGCCACAGCAGGTTGTAGCTGACGTGCAGGACGGCGTGGGTGCCCAGCAGGACGGCCAGCAGGACGGCGGCAAGCGGCCTGGACCGGCCCGCGATCCCGTGGGCAGCCCCCGCGACCACCAGCGCCCAGCCCACGCTCGGCAGGTAGGTGCGGTGCTCGGCCATCGTCTCCTTGAGGGCGAAGACCGAGGAGGTCGGCGCCAGGGTGCCGGCGAGGATCAGCAGGCCGGCGGCGACGGCGGGGGCGCGGTGCCGGGGTCGCAGGGCCCACAGCAGCAACGTGACCTCGACCGCCAGCAGCGCCCAGGTCCAGGCCGTGCCCGGGGGTGCGACCTCAGCGTGGTCGTGGAAGATGCTCTGGGGCCACGGCGCCACGAACAGCCGCGCGTAGTGGGCGACCACCTCCACCTGGGTCAGCAGGTTCGTCGTCCAGGGGCGGATGAAGATCGGGGAGGCGACGTAGCCGTACGCGGCGACGCGCAGGAGGATCAGGAAGGCCGGGATGCCCACGAAGGGGAACAGCCGCCCGCCCAGGCTGCGCGCCGCGCCGCGCCACGAGCGCTGCCAGACCACGGCCTCCAGCACGAAGAGGACCCCGGGCAACGTGGCCGCGATCTCCTTGGTGAGAGCGCCGGCCACGAACGCGGCAAACGCGAGCAGGTGCAGGCGACTGGCCCGTCGACCGTCCTCCTCGCCGGCTGGATCCCCCGGGGGCAGGGCCCTCCATCGGTCCATGCCGACGGCGGCCAGAATGGCCAACAGCGCCACGGTGCCACCCAGGGCCAGGCCGAGCCCCCGCGTGGGCGTGACCCCGCCGCTGCGCACCGCGATGGCGACGGGCAACCCCGCGAGCAGGCCGGCCCCCAGGGTGGCCGCCAGCCCCACGTTCCGCCGCCGACCGGCCGCGCGCAGCCACTGGGCCACCTCCGGACGGTCCTGGAGGCGCAGGTGGGCCAGATACAGGGCGGTGGAGGCGAGCACGAAGAAGGTCGCCAGGCTCGAGGAGCGGCCGGAGATGTAGGTCACCGACTCGATGGCCAGGGGATGCAGGGCGAAGGTGGCGACGCCGGCCCCCACGAACCACAGCGGGTCCCGCAGCTTCAGCCGCTGGGCGACCTGCTCCAGCACGCCCAGCAGGAGCAGCGTGTTCGCGGCGTGGATGGCGATGTTGAGCGCGCGGTAGCCGCCCGGGTGAAAGCCCCAGGCCCAGAGATCCCAGGCGAAGGTGTAGAGCAGCAGGACCCGGAAGGGGTTGTAGGCGACCATCTCCCCTACATTGCCGGGGGATCGCAGCACCTGGTTGGCCAGGATCTCCACCTTGTCGTCGTACTCGAAGGGCACGCCCAGGAACGGCAGATACAGCGCCGCGACCGCCGCGGTGGCGCAGAGGCCGAGGGCGCGCCGTTGGCGGGGGGCCAGCGGCTCAGTCGGCATCGGTCGCCTCGGCGCCTTCGACGTCGGACAGCCGCTTCTCCAGGCGGGCCAGACCCTGGGCCAGGTTCTTCTGCTGGTTGGCCAGGCGGCTCACCCGGGTGGAGATGTCCAGGCAGATGAGCGCCAGGAAGAGCACCGCGAGGGTGAGCACCGCGCCCTCGCCGTCGGTGCCCAACCAGCCCGCCAGGCCCATGCGCGCGCGTTCCCAGAGGCCGAGCACCAGGGCGGCAGCGCCCCCGAGGATCCACATCCAGGAGAACTCTTCACGCAGCCGACGGCGACGCACCAGGTCCAGCACCGTCGCCGAGACCGCCAGCGAGAGGACCAGCGGCAGCAGCTTCAAGGAGTGCGCCGGGGACGCGCCGAGCCGGCCAGCCACGTCAGGGCCAGGCTCAGCAGGAGCTTGTAGACGTAGTACAGCGGCCGCATGCCGCGGTGCATGGACTTGCCGGGGGGGCCGCCCAGCATGACCACGGGGACCTCCGCGAAGCGCAGGCCGGCGTAGTGCACGCGCAGGAGCATGTCTGCGTCGGGGTAGTCCCAGGGGTAGAAGTCCTGTTGGTAGAAGGTGAGCACGGCCCGGTTCATCGCCTGCAGGCCCGACGTCGGGTCGGTGACCGGCTGGTGCACCAGCGCGGAGGTGATCCGCCCGAAGAAGCCGATGCCCAGCCGCCGCAGCGCCGGGATCCGGTACTCGGCGCTGCCGAGGAAGCGCGAGCCCACCGCCAGGTCCACCTCCCCGCGGTCCAGGAGGGTCAGCAGGGGACCGATCTGCTCGGGCGGGTGCTGGCCGTCGCCGTCCATCTGCACGACCCGCTCGTAGCCCTCCTCCAGGGCGTACTTGTAGCCGGTCTGGAGCGCCGCGCCGTAGCCCAGGTTGAAGGGGAGCCGGACCACCGCGGCCCCGGCCTTGCGGGCGGCGTCCGCGGTGTCGTCCCCGGAGCCGTCGTCCACGACCAGGACGTCCAGGCCGGGGTGCAGCTCCCGCACGCGCCGCACGATGTCGCCGATCCGGGGCCCTTCGTCCAGGCAGGGGATCAGGACCAGCGTCCGCGCCGGCCGACCGGGCACGAGGCGCAGCGCCGGCCGTCCGGGGTCGGAGCGGTCGGCCAGGGCAGGGGACACGGGCGGTGACATCACGGGGGGCACCTTGACTGTTGCCGGTCGGTCCGGCGCTGTCAAACGATGAGGCGGGCGATGAGGCTATGGTGCCCGACCGTGACGCTTCGGGTCCTCCACGTCGTTCCCTACTTTCAGCCGGCCTGGGCCTACGGGGGCATCCCGCGCCTGGCCTGGGGGCTCTGCCGCGCCTTGCTGGAGCGGGGCCACGAGGTCCGGGTGGTGACCACCGACGCCCTGGATCGCGGCGCCCGCCTCCCCCACGGCCCCGTGGATCTGGAGGGCTTGCCGGTCCACCGGCTGCCCAACCTCAGCAACCGCCTGGCCTACGACCACCAGCTCTTCCTCCCCCGAGGCGCCCTGCCCGTCCTGCGCGCGGAGGCGGCCCGGGCCGACGTCGTTCACCTGCACGGCTGGTGGCACCTCCTCAACAACGCGGCGGTGGCGGCGGCGGCGGGCAAGCCCATCGTCATGACGCCCAACGGCACGCTGCTGCCCCACGAGCGCAAGGTGGGCATCAAGCAGGCCTGGCAAGCGGTGCTCGGCCGCCCCGTGGAGGCCGCGGTGGATCGGTGGATCGCCGTGAGCCGGGCGGAGGTCAACCAGTTCGCGCGCGCGGGGCTCCCCGCGGAGCGGGTGCACGTGGTGCACAACGGCATCGACCTGGGCGAGTTCGAGGCGCTTCCCGAGCGGGGGTCCTTTCGCCGACGCTTCGCGCTGGGCGAGGGGCCCGTCGTCCTCTATCTGGGCAAGCTGACGCCCCGGAAGGGCGTGGATCACCTGGTGGAGGCCCTGGCCCGCATGGGCCGGCGGGACGCGCAGCTGGTCATCGCCGGGAACGACATGGGCGTGCAGGCGGGCCTCGAGCGGCAGGTGGAGGGGCTGGGTCTGGGCCGGCGGGTGCTGTTCACCGGGCTGCTGACGGGCGAGGACCGCCTGGGCGCGCTGGCCGACGCCGACGTGCTGGTCTACGCGAGCACCGAGGAGATCTTCGGGCTGGTGCCCTTCGAAGGCCTGCTCTGCGGCACCCCGGCGGTGGTCAGCGACGACTGCGGCTGCGGGGAGCTGGTCGCCCGCGCGCGCGCCGGGGAGCTGGTTCGCTACGGTGATCCCCAGCAGCTGGCCCGCGCCCTCGACGGGCTGCTCGAGGACCGGGGGCGCCGCGAGCGCATGGTGGCGCGGGGCCGCAGCTTCATCGCCGAGCAGTTCGCGTGGCCCCGGATCGCCGCCCAGACCGAGGCCGTCTACCAGGCCGCCCTGCGCGACCGCAGCTGACGTGTTCCCCGCTTGCTCCCCCGGGGCTTCGTCCCTACACTCGCCCGGCTTTGCTCCGGGAATCCGCCATGCGCCACGCCCTGCTCCTCTGCCTGCTCTCCCTCGCGCTGCTCTCGGGCTGCGACTCGGAGACCTGTGAGGGCGCCTGCTATCAGTACTACGGCGCGGACGCCTGCAACCAGTTCCCCGACGGGAACCGCAGCCAGGACCAGGCCCGGCTGGACTGCGTTCAGGACTGCACGGAGGCGTTGAACACCAGCGCCGACGAAGCGTCCAACGAAGGCCGCGTGCGCAACGGCGGCAACGAGCACGACGCCATCCAGTTCATCTCCTGCGTGACCAACCAGGACTACAGCGACGCCGCCTTCAACGACACCTGCGTCAACAAGATCAAGATCCCGTGCGGCTTCACCTGGTAGCCGCGGCGCTCGTCGCGCTGGCGCTCACGGGCTGCGACACGCAGTGCAGGCAGGCTTGCCGGCACATGCTCGAGGATTGCGGCGTGGACAAGGCCGACTACGGCGTGGAGGACTGCACGTCCCAATGCCAGGCGTTCCTGACCCACTACGAGGATCAGTGGCAGGAGACGCAGGCCTGGGACGCGGTCAGCTGCGTGGAAGACGCCTCCTGCGAAGACCTGAGGACGGGGAGCCCGTGCTACTCCGAGGCCGTCTACATCTGGTAGCGCTGGCGGCGCTGCTCCTGTCCGCCTGCGGCCCCCGCGCCGACTGGGTCGACTCGGACGCGGACCCCGTGCCCCTCGCTTCGCTGTACGACGGCCAGGAGCTGCTGCAGGCGCGCCGCTTCGTCGACGCCGCGGCCCACTTCGAGGCGCTCGTCGCCGCGCACCCTGGCTCCTGGCAGGCCCATCGCGCCCTCCAGGACGCCCTGCGGAGGACGCTGCCGGCCGCCGACTTCGCGCGGCGCTACGTCGAAGCCACCGAGCAGCGCCCCGACGACGCCCTGAGCTGGTACCTGCGGGGCCGCGCACGGATTCAGGACGCGGACGAGGCGCGCCTTTGCTTCCAGAAGGCGACGTCGCTCTCGCCGGAGCAGCCCTGGGCCCACGTGGGCCTGGCCTACCTGCACTACGCCCGCGGCGATCTGTTCAGCGCCGTCGAGCACTACGAGCAGACGATCGATGACCTGCCGCGGAGCCGGACCCTGCGCCTGGCGGCAGCCAACCAGTACATCGAGCTCCGCTTGCTGGTGCAGGCCCAGCGCCACCTGCAGGTCGGGCTCCGCCTGGCTGAGGACGACCCCGAGCTCCAGGCGGCCATGGGCAAGACGCAGATCGGCCTGGGCAACGACGCGGGGGCCCTGCGCTGGCTGGAAGGCGCCCTCGCCACCGAGCCGCGCATGGCCGACGCCTACCTCCCGCTGGCCCTGC
>CALCXL010000080.1 GCA_937907595.1 uncultured Pseudomonadota bacterium | reverse complement strand
GCGTCAGAGGCTTCGACCATGGCCGCGAAGCCGCGGGTCTCGATCATTCCAAGGGCATCAGACATTGCTGTTCAGCTCCAGATGCGCGGCGAGGCCGCGGGTCTACTTCGTGAGTTCGACACCACTCAGCGAGTTGAGGGCGGCGAGTGCGGCTTCCCGGGCGCAGTCGATCTCTGCTTCCGTTCCACCCATGTACAGACGGCCGAACGCGCCGATGGAGCGCATCTCGACCAGGTTCACATTCGCGGCCTTCTCGGCCTCGTTCGCGGCCAGCACGATGTAACAGGCCGGCACGCACTCCAGGATGAACAACGACTCCCCGGGCACGATCATCTGCCCGTACCGGATCCGGTTGATCAGCTGCGTCTGGTAGGGCTCGATCGAGCGGATGATCTGGTCCGAGACCACCTTCGGCTTGACCCGCTCCTCCTCCTTCAACCCCACGTGCTCCAGGATCGCCGCGCCCGCGGCCAGCACCTGACCCTTGTCGTCGTGGTGCAGCTCCAGCGCGCCGAAGGCCCGCTCCACCAGCTGGATCGCCGGCATGCAGTCCGTGGCCTTCAAGGCCACGTCCGTCAGCGAGTTGATCACCATGCCCGGCGCCGTCTCGATCCAGAGCGACGCCTGCCCCGGCACAGGGAGAAAGCCCTTCGCCGTGGTGCCGATGAACGACGCGAGGTGGGGCTGCAGGCTGTCGATGTAGCAATAGCCACGGAGGGTCAGCATTTCGGGGTTCCCGGGTGCAAAGAGGGTCGCATTTCACGCGGGCGGGGCCGTGAAGTCAAGGTGGGGAGGCGGGGACCGTGGCCGGGCATCCCCCGGTTTCCGACGTAACGCCCTCCGCCCTGGCATCGTCGGCACCTCATGACGGTCGTCGCCCTCCTCCTCTGCGCCCTGCTCCTGGCCTGGGCCAACGGCTCCAACGACAACTTCAAGGCCACCGCCACCCTCTACGGCTCCGGCACCGTCACCTACCGTCAGGCCCTGACCCTGGCCACCGCCGCCCAGGCCACGGGGTCCCTGGGATCCGTCCTGCTGGCCGGCTCCCTGCTCAAGGCCTTCTCCGGCAAGGGCCTGGTGCCCGCCGCCGTCGTGGGAGACCCCACCTTCCTCATCGCCGTCGGCTTCGGCGCCGCCACCACCGTGCTCCTCGCCTCCCGCTTCGGCGTGCCCATCTCCACCACCCACGCCCTCATCGGCGGCCTCGTCGGCGCCGGCCTCGCCCTCGCCCCCGCCGACCTCGCCTGGGGCGCCCTGGGCGGCAAGTACTTCCTCCCCCTCGCCGTCAGCCCCCTGCTCGCCCTCGGCGCCGCCGCCACCCTCTACCCCCTGGCCCGCGCCCTGCGACGTCGCCTGGGATGGCACGAACAGACCTGCATCTGCGTGGCAGGCCAGACCGAGGCCGTCGTGCCCCTCCCCGGCGGCGGCCTCGCCCTCCAACGCTCCGGCCGCGCCCTCACCGTGGACGAGGCCAGCGCCTGCGAGCGGCGGTACGGCGGCGACGTCGTCGGCGTCTCCGCCCAGAGCGTCGTGGACTCCCTGCACGTCGGCTCCGGCTTCGCCCTGGGCTTCGCGCGGGGGCTCAACGACACCCCCAAGGTCCTGGCCCTCCTCGTCGCCGCCGGCTGGTCCGGGCTGGACCCCCGGGTGTCGTTGGCCGTGGTCGCCTTGGCGATGGCCGGCGGCGGGATCGTCCTGTCCCGCCGCATCGCCGAGACCCTGGGGCACCGGATCACGTCGATGAACCGGGGCCAGGGCCTGGTCGCCAACGTCATCGCCTCCACCCTGGTCATCGGCGCGTCCCTGCTCGGCTCCCCCGTCTCCACCACCCACGTCTCCACCGGCGCCATCTTCGGCATCGGCATGCACACCGGCAGCGCCGACTGGCGCGTGATCGGGGGCATCGTCGGGGCCTGGGTGCTCACCCTGCCCGTGGCCGCTGCCCTGGCCGCCGGCGTGGCCATCGCCCTGTAGCAGGCGCAGTCGACCGTCCATCGACGCACGATGGGACACGGCGGGGGGGCGATGGCCTACCCTTGGCGCATGTCGGGCAAGAAGAGGGGTTCGAAGACCGTCGTGGTGGGGCCTGAGGGCTCCTGGCGCTTCCAGACGGGCATGGTCACCGCCGCGCTCCTGGCCCGCGGCCTCAGCATGGCCCAGGCCTTCGAGCACTCGGCCCAGCTGCGCGACGACCTCCGGGACCGGCCCGAGATCAGCACCGAGGAGCTGGAGCGGACCATCGACGAGCTGGCCCGCAGCTCCCTGGGCCACGCCCCCCAGCACGGCGGACGGGGCGAGGCCGGACGCCGCGCCGGGGGCAACTCCCCCTTCACCGGCGAGCGCCTGCTCCGCTTCGCCCTCACCGCCGGCCTCACCCCCCAGGAGGCCTTGACCCTGGCCCGCGAGGTGGAGGACGCCCTGGCCGACTCCGATCCGGGGGTCGCCGACGAGCCCCGCGCCGAAGCCCTGGTCCGACAGGTCCTGGCCGATCGCTTCGGGGCCCGGGCCGGCCGCCGCTACGACCTCATCACGTCGGTCCGCCGCGCGCGCCAGCCCCTGGTCATCCTGATCGGCGGCGCGACGGGCACCGGCAAGAGCACCCTGGCCACCGAGCTCGCCTTCCGCCTGGGCATCTCCCACGTCACCAGCACCGACATGCTGCGCGAGGCCATGCGCGCCGTGTTGCCCCGGGAGGTCGTGCCCGGCCTGCACGACCACAGCTTCCGGGGCATGACCCTGGGCGGGCAGGCCCTGTCCGACCCCCGCGAGCGCGTCCTGGCCGGGTTCCGGCAGCAGGCCGAACAGGTCGCCGTGGCCGTGCGGGCCGTCGTCCGCCGCGCCGCCCGCGAGGCCACCCCCCTGGTCGTCGAGGGCGTGCACCTCCGCCCCCCCTTCCACCGCTACGCGCCGGCCGACGCGGGCGTCACCCTCGCCGGGCTGGTCCTGGCTGTGCCGAGCGAGAAGTCGCACAAGCGCCGCTTCCCCCGCCGCGCCCTCACCCAACCCCGCCGCGCCTCCAGCGACTACCTGGATTCGTTCCAGGCCGTGCGCTGGATCCAGGACGATCTGCTCGAGGGCGCCGACCGCCACGGCGCCCTGGTCGTCTCCAACGACGAGGTCACCGACGCCGTCGACCAGGTCATCGAGGTCCTCAGCCGCACCGTCGAGTTCGGGCCGTCAGAGGCCCCCCTGGTCGATCCCGGGCCCCTTCGACCCCGCACCCTCTTCCTCATCCTCGACGGCATGCCCGACCGGCCCAACGCGGCCCTGGGCGGCCTCACCCCCCTCGCCGCCGCCGACGCCCCCACCCTGCGCCTGCTCGCCGCCGCGGGCGGTCAGGGCCTGATCCAGACCGGCACCGGCCGCGGCGAGCTCCCGGAGACCGACGAGGGCCTCATGTCCTTGCTGGCCGGCCCCATGCCTCCGGGCGCGGGACCCATCGGCCGCGGCCTCCTGGAGGCCCTGGGGCTGGGCATGGACCCGCCGCGGGACGCGATCCTGCTGCGCGGCAACCTGGCCACCCGGCACGGCGCGGCGGAGCTCCTGGATCGCCGCGCCGGCCGCATCCGCTCGGGCACCAAGGACCTGCTGGCCGAGCTGCTCGACGTGCCCCTCAGCGGCGGCCTGCGCGGCTCCCTGCGCGCCGCCCACGAGCACCGCGTCGTCGTCATGCTCCGCGGGCCCGGCCTCAGCCCCGCCGTCTCCGACACCGACCCCGGCAGCCACGCCCTGGACCAGCGCATCCAGCCCGCGCGGCCCCTGGACGACAGCCCCGCCGCGGCCCGCACCGCCGCCGCCCTGGAGGAGCTGCTGACCCACGCCGCCAGCCACCTGGCCGCCCACCCCATCAACGCCGCCCGGGCCTCCCGCGGCGAGCCGGTGGCCAACTGCATCATCACCCGGGGGGCCGCCTCCGCCGGCGCCCGCCCGGCCCCCCGCATGTCGCCCGAGCACGCGGCGATGGTGGCGGGCTGCTCCACCGCCCAGGGCGTCGCCCGCGCCGTCGGACTGCAGCCGGTGAGCAGCCGCGCCATGACCGCCAACCTGGACACCGACATCGACGCCAAGCTGCGCGCCGCCGCCAGCCTGCTGGCCGACCGGGGCCTGGTCGTCATCCACCTCAAGGGCACCGACATCGCCGCCCACGACCGCCGCCCCCTGGAGAAGAAGGCCTACATCGAGCGCGTCGACGCCGCCCTGGGCCGGATGCTGCGGGGCCGCCCCGACGTGTCCGAGGGCCTGCGCATCGTCGTCTCCTCCGACCACGGCACGGACAGCAACACCGGCGACCACCTGCCCGAGCCCGTACCCCTGCTCATCTCCCGCTGGACCGCCGAGCTGCAGCAGAACCCCGAGTCCAGCCCCTTCGACGAGGAGAGCGCCGGCTCCGGCGCCCTGGGCCTGCTCCAGCCCGGCGAGCTCCAGGACCTGCTCTGGGGCGGCTGATCAGGCCGAGCGCTGCGCCCGACGCGCCAGCTGACGGAGCAGGGCCTCGGCCAAAGTGGGGTGGTCGCGGATCAAGTCGCGGAAGCGCGGTCCGGGCAACACCAACAACGACGAGGGCTCGGCCGCCTGCACCGTCGCCGCGCGGGGGGCCGGGGACAGCACCGCCAGCTCGCCCAGGGCCTGCCCCGGTCCGAAGGTGCCCACGCTGACGCCGTCGACGCGCGCCTCCAGCCGACCGCCCGTGACCAGGAAGACGTCGTCGCCCGCTTCGCCCTGGCGGCAGACCACGTCCGCTGTGGCCAGCTCCCGGGGCTGCACGACCGAGGCGACCGCCAGCAGATCCTCCGGCCCCAGCTCCACCAGCAGCTCCACCGCCCGGAGCTGCAGCAGCCGGTCCAGGCCGACGGGAGGTTCGGGGGCATCCACCGGCAGCGATCGGCCCGACGCGCGCAGCAGCTCGGCCGCCGCGAGGGCCACCCAGGGGTCCGCGTCGGCGCAGGCGGCGTGCAGGGGGAGTTGGGGAGTGGACCCGTCGTCGACCGACGCGGGCTCGGCAGCGGGCTCGACGGTCGATGGAGGCCCTACGGTCGCGGTTGATCCCCCCGCCCCGAGCAGGGACTGCGCCGCAGCACCCCGGGCGATGGGATCGGGGCTGGCCAGGTCGGGGAGCTCCCCCCGCTCGTCCCGCGCCGCCGCCAGGATGCCGCGCAGCGACTCGCTCACCGGACGACCAGCGTGGGAGCAGGCGAGCACCAGCAGGTCCGCCCGCGCCGGCTGATCGACGGACAGGTCCCCCGTCGACGCCGCGATCCGCCCCAACTCCACCAGCCGCTCCGCCTCCGCGCGCAGCCGCCGGGCCAGGCCCGTTTGCGGGTTCAGGAGCTCGGCCAGGACCTCGCCGTGCAGCGCCGCGCTCACCCCGTGGGCCTGCCGGAGCCGCGCCAGGGCCGTGTCGTCCAGGGTGCGCCCCGCGTCGGCGGCCAACTCCACCGCCCGCTCCACCTCCGCCCGGTACTGCGATCGCTGCAGGTCGGCCGCGCGATCGGCGGCACGATCGGGGTCGAAGAGGTCCCGACGATCGGCCTCCAGCTTCGCCACGATCGCCCGGTGCTCGCCGTCGGAGACCCCCAGGGTGGCCCGCACCGACCCCAGCAGCGCCAGCCCCTCGCGGCTGACCGTGCCCTCGGACGCCAACTCCTGCAGCGTCTGCTCGTAGGCCTCCAGGCGCTCCTGCCGGGCCCGGGTGCGCTCGTGGTGGATGACGACCAGCTCCGGGGCCGCGCGGTCGCGGTCGGCGTCGCCCCACTTCCAACGCTTCGCCAGCTTCTTCGCGAAGCGGTCCTGCACGAACGTGGCCTCGTCCCGGACCCATCGACGCAGCAGCAACAGCGTGCTCGAGCCCACCACCAGCGTCGCCACCCCCCAGCGCAGCCAGCCGGGGCCCGCCTGCAGCGTGGGCTGCCCGGCGAAGGCGTAGAAGAGGTTGAAGGCGACGAAGCCGGCGACGGCCAGGGCGCGGTGCTGGACGCGGGCCCGGGCGGCGTCGTCGGGGGCGCGGCGGAGGAAGGCCCCCTCCCCCGCCGAGAAGAGCGCGTGGCTCAGGGTGGCGCAGGTCAGCAGGGTCAGCGGCGCGGCCACCACGCGGGGGATGGCGGCGAAGGAGTAGCCCGCCGACAGCAGGTGACTGGCCTGGTCGGTCTGGTAGGCCCAGGCGCCGTCGAAGTACCAGCCCCAGTCCCCCGCCTGCAGGAAATAGTGCAGGTAGAAGCCGCCGACCACGCCGGGCCAGGCGAACCAGATCGCGCGTCGGCTGGGCCCGTCGGCGGCCTTCCAGTAGCCCTGCTCCACGTCGATGTCCGGGCAGCGCGGCGTGCAGGCCGAGCAGGTTGCGCACTGGGAGTTGGCGGTGTCCATCAGCCGCACGGGCTCGGTGTAGATGCGCTCCACCAGCCCCACCGGGCAGACCGCGTTGCACCAGGTCTTGCCCCGGAAGATCGCCCCCGTCGCCGCCGCCGCCGCCGCCGCGCCCACCAGCAAGGCCGCCAGCGCCCAGGGCGTGCCGTTGGTCGCCAGGAGGCGGAGGGACAGCGCCACCAGCATCACCGCGAAGGGCAGCAACAGGGGCTGCGCCGCGAAGCGACCGCCCCACTTTCGGGTGCCGCCGCGGCCGAGCATCACCGGGATCTGGCTGAAGAAGGACAGCGGGCAGATGCGACGCCAGAGGTGGAAGCCGCCGAGCACGAAGAAGGCCGGCAGCGCCGCGATCAGCACCGTCCAGACCAGGCGCGGGCCGTGGGTCCAGCCCAGGACCAGGGCGATCACGGCGACGTAGGCCGCGACCAGGAGCCGCTGGACGCGCGGAGCGGTCACGATCGGGGCTACTGGGGGCCTTCGATCACCGCGGTGATCGCGGCGATGGCCGCGTCGTAGTCGGGCTCGTCGGGCAGGTTCTCCACCACCTGCAGGTAGCGGATGATCCCCTTGCCGTCGACGACCGCCACCGCGCGGGCCAGCAGCCCCGTCTCCTTGACGAACAGGCCCCAGGCCTTGCCGAAGTCGCCGCTGCGGTGGTCCGACAGGGGCGCCACCAGCTCGATGCCGTGGGCCGCGCAGAAGCGGGACTGGGCGTAGGGCAGGTCGCGGCTGATCACCAGGACCTCCGTGCCGCCGCCCAATTCCGTGGCGCGGGTGTTGAAGGTGCGGGTCTGCAGCGAGCAGGTGGGCGTGTCCACCGACGGCACGAAGAGCACCACCCGGTGGTTGCCGTCGGCGAAGTGGATCTGCACGTCCTGGAGGGTGTCGCCGGCGAGGATCGGCGACGGGGCCTTGTCGCCCACCTTCGCCTCCGGGCCCACCAGCGTCATGCCGTCGTCCCCGCGGCGGACCAGGCCCGTGCGCTCGGGCAACGCGGCCTCCGCCTTCGGTGAGGGTGCGGGTTCGGCGACGGGCGGCGCGGCGGCGGCCTTGCGGGCGGCGCTGCGGGGGCCGGCCAGCGCGGGGGTGGCCAGGGCGAGGCTGAGGGCGATGAGGGACAGGGCGACGCGGTGCGTGGGCAAGGGCTCCTCCGTGGCGGCGATTCTGACACGCTCGCGACGGAAAGGGGTCGGGGCGACCCGAGCGCCCGGGCCCGACGCCCCCTGCTGCGCCGCCGCGCTCTACTGCGCCGCCCCCACCGACAGGTCGTAGGAGCACTCGCGGCCGCCGGGCGCGCTGAAGTCCCCGTCCCCGTCCCCGTCGACGTAGATGGGGCTGGTCAACACCCGCGGGCTGCGCGTGGCGTTGTATCCGGGCATGCCCGGCGGCAGGGGCGTCGATCCGAAGGCCGCCACCACCACGTGGGTGTCGCCGGCCACAGGCACGTCGACCGCGCCGCTGTACTTGAGCACCCCGCCCGGCTCCGTCGCCAGCACCGAGGCCACCATGTCGCAGTTGGCGAAGACGACGAAGTGTGTGACGTCGACTTCCTCCATCGCCCACAGGCTCAGGTCCAGGGTGACCGTGCCGTCGGTGTCCGTGACCTGCTCGCCCGGGCCCGCCCCGTCGATGGCGACCGACGCGAAGCCGCCGGTGCTCGCCATGGCCTGCCCCCCCTGGAAGGAGCCCGTCAGCGCGTCCAGGTCCAGGTCCATCGGCGCGTCGCTGGGCGCGCGGACGTAGGTGCGCGGGAAGCCGACCCCGTTGCCGCCGTGGTCGTCGCTGCAGCCGACCGCGATCATCTTCTTGCCGGTGTTCACCATCGACATCCAGTTGTCGAAGCGGCGGTTGCCGTCGATGAAGATGTTGCCGTGGCCGTTCATCACCTCGATGCCGTCGAGGTTCCAGGAGAACAGCGGCGAATCGGACTCGAAGCCCAGGTGGGTGGGGTCGTCCAGGGTCGGCCCGCCCAGGACGCGGTCCCAGCCGATCCGGTCCAGGTAGCCGGGGTGGTTCAGCAGGTTCACGCCGCCGCCCGAGCGGTCCCGCATCGCCGCGAAGAGCTGGTCGATGTCCATGCCGTACCACTCCACGAAGCCGCCGCGCGGGCTGCCGTCGGGCACGGCGGGGAACATGGTCATGTGCTCCACCGCGACGGAGGTGACCTCTTCGCCGATGACGTTGTTGACCCAGTCGGCCACGCCGATCTCCGCCGGGACGTAGGAGCGGTCGACGATGTTCTCGTGCTCGGTGTGCACGACGATGTCCAGACCGTGGGCCGCCGCCTTGCGCAGCTGATCGCCGGGAGGAACGTCGCTGTCGGGGCTGTCCGAGCTGTGCACGTGGGTGTCCACGGAGATCCAGCCGTCGGTGGAGAAGGCGCGGACCAGCGCGGCGGCGATGGAGGCCGTGCCGTCGTCGGGGATCGTCACCTCCCCGCGCGCGGGCGTGAACTCGTAGCCGCGGGTCGCGGTCCAGGTCCAGGTTCCCGGCGGCACGTCGACCGTCCCCTCCCCCTTCAGCCAGAAGTGCAGGACGCGGCCATCGTCGCGCTGCAGGTGCAGCCGAGCCGGGCCGGGCTCACCGTCGTTGGTGATCGCGAAGTCCAGGGCGCCGTGGGGCCGCAAGCTCAGCTCCACCTCCGCCCCGCCGGGCACCGCGTCGACGGGCTCGCTGGGGTCCCGCCCCGCGCCTTCGGCCACCAGCCGGTACGACCAGGCCTGCGCGAACTCCGGCACCACCAGGGAGAAGCTCCCGTCGGCCGCCGGCACGCCCCGGTACAGCGTTCCCCAGCCCGCCTCAGGGCTCATGGCCTGCACCACCACCTCCGCGTCCTCGCCGCCCAGCACCCGGCCCCGCAGCGTGCCCGCGGTCGCAGGCTGGTCGCGCAGGGGGGCGGGGATGCGGGCCAGGAGCGCGTCCACCGCCGCGCTGCCGTCGCCGTCGCCCACGCTCAGGTAGCGGCTGAGGGTCTGCCCCTCCCCCCGCGCCAGGCTGAAGCCGTCGCTCAGGCCGTTGAGATCCACGCCCACCTGCACGCCGCTGAAGCGCACCGTGGCCAGGTTGCCGCCGTCCACGCCCAGGGCGTAGGACACGTCGCCGTCGCTGGCCAGGAGCCAGGGCAGGCCCGCGTCCAGGTTGAGGCCGGCCACGTCGATGGGGCCGCTGGAGTAGTTGAAGCTGCGCAGGGTCGCGCCGTACTGGAAGAGCTCGGCGTCGGCGATGTTGAGGAAGCCGTCGCTGAGGTTGAGCACCGTGATGTCGATGCGCAGCACCGGGCTGTCCGGCTCCAGGACGTAGTCGACGGTGATGTCGACGCCGAAGGGCTCGCTGTAGGGCCGGCCGCCCTGGGACGAGGCCTCGTTGATCAGCGTGTGCTCCACCAGCCAGTGAAAGGAGTCGGTGCCCGTGGCGCGCACGATGGCCGCGCCGCCGTCGCTCCCGTCGGCCAGGACCCGCACGTCGGTGGCCTCAAACGCCCGCAGGATCGACTGCTCGAAGTTGAAGAGGTCCGGCTCCACGAAGACGATGCCCAGCTCGTCCAGCTTGTCCTCGCCCGCCTCGCAGCCGCGCACCGGGGCCGCGTCCGCCAGCGCGCCGCCGTAGTACCAGTAGGTCGACTGCTCGACCGTGTCCGTGATGACGAAGGCCGACCGCTCGTTGGCCAGCAGGAAGTCGCCGGCCGTGCCCACCGCCGCTTCGCCGGGCAGCCGCTCGTTCACGCCGATGACCCGGGCCACGACGCCGTCGACGGGCGGGCAGCCTTCGGCGAAGAGGCCGTCGCCGGTGGGCGGGCCGGGGTCGAAAACCCAATCGACGATCTCCGTGGGAGGACAGCCGATGAGCAGGAGGGAGACCAGGGGGAGGAACTTCACGCCGCCGACGCTATCACGGCTCCCGTCGTCGACTGACGGGCAACGACGGGGCCTGCGGTGCGAGGGAGGCCGCGGGGCGATCGTCGACGGGATCAGGAGCCTTCGATCGTCCCCTGGGGATCCAGCGTGCGGCCGACGAGTTCGGGTCCGTCGGCGGCGTGGCGGGTGGCGCGGAAGACGGGGTTGCTCTGGTTGCCCTGGGAGTTCACGGGCAGCTCGCCCTGGGCGACGGGGCCCTGGGGGCCGACGGGGCTGAGGTAGATCCAGGTGCGCGCTCCGTCGGGCCCGAGCTCGAAGAGGGTGCCGTGGGGGCCATCGCAGACCAGGGTGTTGCCGTTGGGCAAGCGCTGCGCCCCGGAGATCTGGGGGGCGAAGAAGGCCTCGGCCGGCGTGTCGAACCACTCCCACAGCAGCTCCCCGCCCCAGGGCTGGCCGGGGTCCCGGGCGTAGTCGGCGGGCGGAGCCATCTCCACGATCGACGACGCGTCGCCGCCAGGCCGGTTGTTGCCGTTGTTGAAGATCAACAGGTTGCCGGCGCCCGGGTGCCCGTCGGGGATCCAGTGGACGTCGTGCTGAGAGAAGAGGGTCTGGTCTGCCTCGTCGCCGAGGCCGTAGGCGCGGGGGTTGCCCCAGCGGTAGAGCAGGTCCCCGTCGGGGCCGGCCATCGCCGCGGCGGAGGGCACGTGGTCGATGATCCACAGCTCGTTGTTGTGGTGCGAGCTCAGGACGATCTCGTCGCGGTCGGCGTGGTAGGCGACGCTGTTGAGGTGCTGCCAATCGTCGCGGGGGTTGCGGGCGAAGTTGACGTCGACGCGCTGGGGCAAGGCCGAGGGGTCCCCGTAGCCGGGCAGGCTCGGGTCCAGGTCCTGCACCAGGTGGTCCCAGAGGTGCCACTCCCACACGACCTGTCCGGCGGCGGGGCCCGACGTCGGCACCTCCAGCAGCATCTCCGACCAGAGCTCGCCGTCCTGCAGCGTGGTGGGGTCGCGCCCGGCAGCGATGGCCTCCTGTGCCGTCTTGCGCTCCCAGGCCAGCAGCAGCACGTTGCCGCTGGGCAGCACCTCCACGTCGTGGTGCAGGCGCGCGTCGTCCCCGTAGACCTCGTGGGAGAAGAGCAGGTCGCCGTCCCAGTCCAGCAGCTCCACCAGCCCGCCCGCGCCGCCCGACTGCAGCGGGGCTTGGGGCCCGCTGCCCGGGTTGCCGGTGCGCAGGAGCTGGCCGTCGGGCAGCAGGTAGGCCACCAGCCCCGGGGTCAGGTCGCGCTCCCAGCGGTGCACGATCCGCCCCTGCAGGTCGATGAGCCAGGTGGTGGTGGACTGGACGGGCGCCAGCAGGGTGTAGCCCTCCCAGGCCCCGCCGTCGTCGAAGAGGAGCCCTACGGTGCGGTCGTCGCTGTCGTCGTCGTCGACCGCGTCGTCGTCGTCGCCGGAATCGTCGTCGTCCCCGGAGTCGTCGTCGTCGACCCCCACGTCGGTCGCGTCGTCGTCGTCCCCGGGATCGGCCGGCGCGCAGGCGGCCAGGAGCAGGGCGAGCCAGGCGCCCCGGATCATTCGCCGAAGCTGGGCATGAGGGCGAGGTCGCCCAGGTCGGTGGCCGCGAGCTGCGGGCAGCCTCCCCGGGGTCGCGGAGGCCAGCGATGCGACCGCCGAAGATGTGCACGACGGCCGGCCGGGCGCCCGGCGGGGTGACGCCGCAGCGTAACGCCGCGGGGTGACGCGGCAGGGGCTCTGAGGGGCGAATTCGGCCATCGGGAGGATTGTGGCACAGGGACCGGGCGGCTCGGGGCGAGCGGGGATCAGCGGCGGCGACGTCGGACGAGCAGGGGCAGGATCAGCAACAGGCCCCCCGAAGCGCGGGCCCCCTGGGCGGAGCAGGCGATGCCCGGGGCGTCGCCCAGGGCCTGCTCGTCGGGCGGGGCGCCCTGGGCGGTGCCGTCGCAGTCCTCGTCGATGCGGTTGCCCTCCTCCTCGGTGGCGCCAGGGTGCACGTCGCTGTCGAGGTCGTCGCAGTCGTCGTCGAGGCTCGCCCAGCCGTCGCCCGGCGAGCAGCCGGGGTTGTCGGCGTGAGGCTCGTCGGGGTCGCCGTGGCCGTCGCCGTCGCGGTCGCGGAACCAGGACTCGACGGGCAGGCCGTCGTCGGCGACGCCGTCGCAGTTCTGGTCCAGGCCGTCGCAGAGTTCGGGGGCGCCGGGGGACGTGTCCGGATCGAGATCGTTGCAGTCGTCGCCGCCGTCCAGACTCGAACCGCCGACCCAGGGGCCGCAGGGGGCCCAGCCATCGCCGTCGCCGTCCACCTCGTCGCCGGGCACGCCCGCGGTGCAGTCGTCGTCCAGGCCGTCGCAGAGCTCGGGGGCGCCGGGGTAGACGTCGGGGTTGTTGTCGTCGCAGTCCCCTCCGCCCTCGCTGAGGGAGGCGAAGCCGTCGCCGTCGGCGTCGGGGTCGATGCAGTCGGGCCGCCCGTCGCCGTCCGTGTCCAGGAACTCGTCCACCAGGGAGCCGTCGCAGTCCGTGTCCGCGCCGTCGCTGCAGGTCTCCGCCGCGCCGGGCCAGGTGTCTGGGTCGTCGTCGTCGCAGTCCGCGGGGCTGTCGCAGAGGCCGACGCCGTCGTTGTCGCCGTCCGTGTCGGGGTCGTCGCCGTCGATGAGTCCGTCGCAGTCCTGGTCGGCGCCGTCGCAGATCTCGGGGGCGGCGGGGTGCGTGGTAGGCGCGTCGTCGTCGCAGTCGCCCTCGCAGTCCGCCAGGCCGTCGCCGTCGTCGTCGAGCTCCTCGGCGGACGGCAGGCCGTCGCAGTCGGTGTCGATGCCGTCGCAGCCCTCGTCGGCCCCGGGGTACACCGCCGGGGCGGTGTTGTCGCAGTCCGCCCCCTCCAGGGTGGCGTCGCCGAGCCACGGCGCGCAGGCCGCGAACCCGTCGCTGTCGCCGTCCACCTCCGAGACGGGCACGCCGTTGGTGCAGTCGTTGTCCAGCCCGTCGCAGAGCTCCGCAGCACCAGGGTGCACCGTGGCCCGCAGGTCGTCGCAGTCGGCGCCGCCGATGAACAGGGCGGCGTAGCCGTCCCCGTCAGCGTCGCTGTCCAGGCAGTCGGGCGTCCCGTCCCCGTCGGTGTCCGCGAACTCGTCCACCTGGCTGCCGTCGCAGTCGGTGTCCAGGCCGTCGGCGCAGACCTCAGCGGCGCCGGGCCAGGCGGCGGGGTTGCTGTCGTCGCAGTCGGCAGGGGAGTCGCAGAGCGAGTGGCCGTCGTTGTCGCCGTCCGTGTCGGGGTCGTCGCCGTCCACCAGCCCGTCGCAGTCGTCGTCGCTGCCGTCGCAGGTCTC
>CALCXL010000079.1 GCA_937907595.1 uncultured Pseudomonadota bacterium | reverse complement strand
TTTCACCTGGGTAGCCAGGCTCATCTCACCCACTTCGTCAAGAAACAGCGTGCCGCCGTTCGCCTGCTCGAAGAGCCCCATCTTGGTGCGCGAGGCCCCGGTGAAGGCGCCCTTGACGTGCCCGAAGAACTCCGACTCCTGCAGGTTCTCCGGGATGGCGCCGCAGTTGACGGCGACGAAGGGCGCGTTGGCCCGGGGCGAGTACTGGTGCAGCGCCTTGGCGACCAGCTCCTTGCCGGTGCCGCTCTCCCCGGTGATCAGCACCGTGGCGTCGGTGCGAGCCACCTGGGCCACCAGCCGCATCACGCTGAGGATCGCCTTGCTCTTGCCGATGATCTGCGAGCCGGCAGGCCCCTCCCCGTCGACGGTCCGCTCCAGGCGCTCCACCCGCTTGGCGAGCTGGGTCTTCTCCGAGGCGCGGTGGGCCAGGAGCACCAGCTCCTCGCGCTTGAACGGCTTGCTGATGTAGTCGTAGGCCCCCGCCTTCATGGCCAGCAGGGAGCTCTCCACGGACGAGAACGCGGTCATGATCACGACCTGCGTGTGCGGGCGACGGCGCTTCGCCTCCTGCAGGATGTCCATGCCGTCGTGCTCGTAGCCCAGGCGGAGGTCGCTGAAGACGACGTCGTAGTCGTGCGCGTCCAACGCGGCGATGGCCGCTGGGGCCTCCGCCGCGGTGTCCACGGTGTAGCCCTCCGCCCGGAACAGGCGGGCGAGCAGCTCCAGGGTGGAGTGCTGATCGTCGACGACGAGGAGGCGCGGCATCCGGGGATGATAGCGGCTCCCAGGGATCAGGCGGAGCCCGCGCCCCCGAGCAGCTTGCGGAAGGCGATTGGGAAGCCCACCGAGAGAAGGATCGCCAGCAGGACGATCGAGCTGGCCTCAGCCGCCGACAGGATCGCCAGGTCCTGACCCAGACGCGCGATCGCGACCAGCAGGGTGAGGGGGGCGCCGAGGAGCAGGGCCACGCCCAGGCTCTCGCGCAGGCTCAGGCCGACGCCCGTCATCAGCGCGAGGGACGGCAGCACCCGGGCCACCAGGAGCATCGTCCCCAGCCCGGCGGCCGAGGCGAGGCCCTGCCAGGACAGCAGGGAGACGTCGAAGCCCAGACCGACCGAGATGAAGAAGATCGGGATAAAGAACCCGGCCGACAGGGCGCTCATCTTCGACTCGAGGATGTGCACGTCGCGGAACACCTGGCGGGAGATCGCGCCCGCCAGGAACGCGCCCAGGATCGACTCGACGTGCAGCGCCACGGCCAGCATCACGAAGACCATGCACGCGGCCACGGCGGCGCGCACGCCCAGCTCCGAGGGATCGTGCTCGCGGAACACCCGGCGGAACAGCCCCGGGTTCCACCACGTCCAGGCCTTCAAGAAGCGCAGGAACGCGACGCCCGCCACGACCAGGGCCACCAGCTTGCCCAACTCCAGGACCATCTTCAGGCCCAGGCCGACGTGGTGGTGGACGTCGAAGACCGTCATGAGCACCAGCGTGCCGAACTCGGCCAGGGAGCCCACCAGGAGCACGGCCTGGCCCACCGGGGCGCCCGCCAGGCCGGTCTCCCGCAGGACCACGACCCCCAGCCCCACGCTCGTGGCGCTGAGGACGACCACGTAGAAGGACCCCAGGCCCAGGGCGCCGGTGAGGAGCGCGGAGATCAGGATGACGCCCAGGGCGACGCCGAGCCCCCGCAGGACCTGGGAGGCCCCTCCCCGCTCCACGGCATCGAAGTCGATCTCCAGCCCCGCCCCGAACATCAGCAGGATGAACCCGAGCTCGGCCAGCAGGTGCAGGGCGGCCGATGCGTCGGTGTCCGGCTGCACCACGGCGAACAGGCCCAGGACGATCCCGTAGGCGATCTGCAGCACCGGTTCGGGCACCCCCAACCGCGGCGAGAGGATCGGCGCGAGCAGGGCCCCCAGCGCGAGCCAGACGAGCAGCATGGCGACGTCGAGGTGCACGGGCGCCTATCCGAAGGAGAACAGGATGGTGGAGCAGGGCGACTGCAGCGCGATCCGCAACCCGACGTCGGGCCGGAAGTAGGTGTCCGGCTGCGACCGCCGGCGCGCCGCCACCACCAGCTGGTGCTTCGACGCCTCCTCCACGGCCGCGCGCACGGGGTTGCCCTCCACCTTGCGCAGGGTCACATCCAGCCCGTAGAGCCGCGCCACCCCCTCCACG
>CALCXL010000078.1 GCA_937907595.1 uncultured Pseudomonadota bacterium | reverse complement strand
GCCCGACGACGACGACGTCACGGACGACGACGACGCCTGGCCCGACGACGACGACACCGCCAACCCCGACAACGACGGCGACGGCTGGTCCACCGCGGACGGCGACTGCAACGACGCCAACCCCGGCATCAACCCCGGCGCGCCCGAGGGCGACGCGTCCAACAACGGCAACGGCATCGACGACGACTGCGACGGCCTGGTGGACGAGGGCACCAACGACTACGACGACGACGGCGACGGGGTCACGGACAACGAAGGCGACTGCGACGACTTCAACCCCCTGCGCTCGCCCAACAACGCCGAGGACCCCTCCAACGGCATCGACGACGACTGCGACGGCCAGGTGGACGAGGTGCCGGTCTGCGACTGCCCCACCACCACGTCCACCGCGGCCGCGTTCGACGCCTGCGAGGGCCTGATCAGCTCGCCGGTGACCGGCCCGTCCTACGGCGTGATCAGCAGCTACGGCCCCTACGTGCCCTCGGGCGGCTGCCGGATGATGTACCTGTCCTCGGGGGTGCTCGGCGGGCCCTTCCAGATCGGCACCGACTTCGGCTCCAGCGGCGCGTCGGGGGACACCAGCACGCTGACGTTGACCTTGCAGGTGCCCACCTGGTCGTCCTCCTTCAGCTTCCGGCTGAACTTCATGACGTCGGAGTACCCCGAGTGGCTCAACCAGGGATACAACGACTTCTTCTGGGCCAACCTCAGCTCGGGCGCGTTCAACGGCAACGTGTCCTTCGACGGCAACGGCAACCCCATCAACGTCGACAACAACTTCTTCAACGTCGTGTCCTCGTCGGCCCTGACGGGCACGGGGATGGAGAACGGCGATGGCGGCGGGACGGGCTGGCTGACGACGACGTCGCCGGTCATCCCCGGGGAGACGATCACCCTGCAGCTGACCATCGGCGACGTCGGCGACGGCATCTACGACTCCATCGTCCTGCTCGACGACTTCCAGTGGAGCGTGGACGAGGTCACGGGCCCGGTGACGCAGCAGTGAGCGCTGTTATCCTGGCCGTCCATGACTGAGGGCAGCGAACCGGTCGAGGGGGTCCAGGTTCCGCCGCCCCGCGCCCTGCACGAGTACTTCCGACCCCTGGACGACTTCGCGTCCTCGCGGCCCTGTCGCGACGCCTACCTGGGCGATCTGCTGGAAGCGCGCGGCTGGTCCGATCGCGAGCGCACGGAGTACGAACAGGGCCAGAGCACGCTCTGGCGCCTGATCCCGCCGATCACTCTGGAGGAGCTCGAGGAGGCGGACTTCGACCCGCCGGCCTACATCTCCCTGGCCCTGGCCGTGACCCTGTGGGGGCGCCACGCCCTGCACTTCTGGGACGGGCGCATGACCGGCAAGCGCATGCCCGACCCGCTGTCGGACATCGAGCGCCTGTCGCGGCACATCGCCGAGCAGCTGGAGCAGGCCGGGCGCAAGTCGGCCCGCGGGGGGATCGGCCGCCTGGACGCCCTGCGGCAGGACCTTCAGGCCGTGCGCCTGGCCCTGGAGGCTGCGGCCCGGGACCAGTCCACCGCCGCCGACGGCGTGGTGGACGGCATCGCCACCGCCCGCAAGGAGGAGCAGATCACGGGCCTGTTGGCCTGGCTGCCGCGCCGCCTGCGCCGCTCCACCGCGCCGGGCATGGAGACCCTGCGCCGGATCACCGAGCCGGGGATGGCCGTCTCCGTGGTCACCGGCGAGTTCAGCATGGGCCCCGACTGGGACGTGGACCCGCAGGTGCCGCCGCCTCTGGGCGTCTACGACTACGTGCAGGCCCTGGGGGACCTGGCGGCGGACAAGCGCCTGCAGCACGTCTTCCTGCACGGCCTCATCCAGACCGTCGGCCTCAGCGAGCCCATGCGCAGCGCCTTCGAGGAGGGCCGCAACGGGCTGTGGATCCTCATCCCGCCCATCACCGCCACGGCCGTCGCGGAGGCCAACCTCAGCGCGGATGCTGCCCGCGCGTTGGGCGTGGCCCTGTACCTGCGGGTGGAGCACGCGCTGCTGCACTACCGGCCCGAGCAGACCAGCGGCAAGGTCCCGCCGGTGCTCGCGGAGTGCGGGGAGATCCTGACGGTCATCAAGCTGGCGCTGGACAGCGACCGCGGCAAGGAGGACGACCCTGTCGCCACCGCGCTGTACGACCTGGCGGTGCGGCTGGGCGGTCGCGGCATCTCCGCGGGCGGGGTGGTGGACCTCAAGCTGGCCGGGATCCGGGAGGTGCGTCGCCAGGACGCCGAGGCCCGTCGCGACGCCCAGGCGGACGCGGAGGACTACGACCTGCAGGGCGCCGCGGTGCGCACCAACCTCAACTTCTCCCTGGTCCGCGGCGCGTCCTGGACCCGCGTGATCGTGGGCGCGGTG
>CALCXL010000077.1 GCA_937907595.1 uncultured Pseudomonadota bacterium | reverse complement strand
TCTGGCAGCGCGTGCGGGACTTCGACGACCTGGACGCGCTGGTCCACCAGAACGCCATCGCCGGCGCGGCGCGGGGCCAGGTCCGCTTCCTCAAGAACCTGCGCGTGGGCCTGGACGTCGTGTACCGCGACGTCCCCTTCCTGCTGTTCAACGCCACCGGCGAGCCGGCCTTCACCAGCAACGCCGCCGACCAGGCGCTCTCCCCCCAGGTCTACGGCGCGCTCTGGGTCGACTACCACATCGAGGCGCTCAACCTGCGCCCCTCCTTCACGCTCGGTCTGATGCAGCCGGCCGCCCGCCTCGCCGCCCCCGACGCCCAGGGCAACCGCCAAACCGCGGTGATCCGCGCGCCCGGCGAGGAGGAGGTCCTGCCCGCCGGCGAGGACCCCTTCACGATCCTCAGCGTGCGCGGGCGCCTGACCTGGGGCCTGTCGCACATGCTCGCCATCGTGGGCGAGGTGTCGTTCACCCAGGACTACAACCGGGTGTTCAACAACGCCCAGCCGGGTCAGCCGGGCGAAGCGGTGCTCTCCCCCGAGCGCGCCCAGGCCCTGGGCATGACGGTGCTGGTCCAGGCCGCGTTCTGATCCCCGGAAGCCGGGGCGCGGTCCGGGGGTTCCCGTCGCGGCCGCCCGGTGCTTCAATGGTTGGCCTGGAGTCCCCTTGAACCTGCTCGACCAGCCCTGGTACATCGGTCTGGCGCCCATGCTGGGCTGGCTGCTCGACGCGGTGGTGCGCTCGGGCCCCCTGGACGGCGTCGTCGATCGTGCGGTAGCCCGCCTCGCGGCGCGGCTCGAGTTCGCCATCCGAACGGGCCTGCGGGACCAACTGAGCCAGGGCGGCGCCATCCTGACCCTCTGGCTGGGAGGGTCGGCCGCGGTGGTGGCCTGGGGCCTGATGGCCGTCGGCATCGTGCTCGGTGGGCCGGTGGGCCGCTTTGTCGCGACGACCCTGATCTTCTTCCTGATCCTCGACAGCCGGAGCCGCGCTTCGGACGCGCTGTCCATCGAGCGGCTCCTGCGGGAGGGCCGGGACGAGGAGGCCGCCGGACGGCTGACGGCGCTCGGCAACCCGCCGCCCGAGGACACCGCGCCCGCGATCGCGGGGGCCGGCGTCCTCTCCGTGTCCGACGGCCTCCTGCTGCGGGTCCTGGTGCCGATGCTCTGGGGCCTGGCCCTGGGGCCCATCGGCGGCGCCTTCGCCTACGGCGTGGTGGCGGTGAGCCTGCAGCGGCTGCGCTCCACCGAGGAGGATCAGGGGCTGTGGCACTGGCCCGACCAGGCCCTGGACGCGCTGTGCTGGCCCGTCGCCTGGCTCGCGGCGCTCTCACTGCAGCTGGTGGCGCCCATCGCCGGGCTGCGCCGGGGGGACGTCTTCAACGGCTTCATCCACCGCCCGGGCCTCCGCCCCCACGAGCGGCTGCGCGCAGCCTTCGTCGGCGGCTTCCGCTTCGGCGAGGACGTCGGCGGTCCCCGCGACGGCGCCGAGCCCACCCCGGGCGACCTGCAGCGGGCGGTGGTGCTCCTGTGGACCAGCTCCTTCGTGCTGCTCGCCCTGGGCACCGCGCTGCGATGCGGCGCCCTCGATCTGCTCTGATCGCGTCGGCCAGCTCCGCCGAGCCCGGCTCCGTGGGACTGGTCACCGCAGCGAGCCAGGTTCGGCCGCGGGGGCTGCGGCCCGGAAGCCTACGCAGGCTCCTCGTCCTGGCCCTGGCTTTCGCCCTGGCCCGCAGCCTGCTGGTGGGGATGGCGGCCGACCGCATCTCCGAGCCCGACCAGGCCGAGGTCAAGCTCATGGTCCTCGGCGACGCCTGGGCGGACTCCGGGCGCCTCCCCTCCCCCGCCCAGCTGCTCCAGCGCGCTCGCGAGGGGGTCAACGCCCCCCACGGCGGCTTCCTGCCCGTCTCCCTCATCCACGCGGCCTTGAGCGGGCCCGCCGGCGGGACCGGCCGCTACGGGCGCTTGAAGCTCGGGGTGATCCTGCTGGCGACGCTCTCCCTGCTGTGCTGGCTGGCGGTGGCGGAGCGCCTGGGCGGGCCCGTGGCGTCGGCCTGCGTCGCGCTGCTCTGGCTGCTCTGCCCCCCCTCCATGCTCGGCGCCTCCCTCGTCGCTTGGGGCAGCCACCCCGAGGCCGCCGCGCTGCTGGGGCCCGCGGTGATCGCGCTGCTGATGGGGCGCGGGATCGGCGGCGCGGCCATCGCGGGGGGGCTGCTGGGTCTGGTGGGCGGCTTCTCCCTCCTCCTCGTCCCCGTCTGCGCCGTCCTGGCCCTGGGCTGGGCATGGGATCTGTGGTGGGAGGAGCCCCCGACCCCCTGGCTCCCCCGGGCGGGCGCCCTCGCGGCGACGTTCCTGCTCGTGGCGGGGGGGCTCGGCTGGATCGCCCAGGCCGGCGACGCCTCGGTCACGGAGTCGGCCGGACACAGCCCCCTGCAGCTGCTGCACCAGGCGCGATCTGACGTCGATCCGCTGGTGGCCGAGACCGCGCGCAACCTGCTGCCCCCCCGGATCGTCGGCGCCACCTGGCCCGGCGCCGACGGCCCCCCCGCCACCGCGCGGGCCTGGGATCGGGCGTACCTCGCGCTGCTCCTGGCGGTCCTCGTGGCGTCCCTACCGGGCCCGCTGCGCGACCGGGCGCATCGGGGAAGGCAGCTGGCCCTGCTGATCGGCGTCCCCCTGGTCCTGGCCCTGGTCCTCAGCGCCCTGGGGCCCCGCCGCCCCTGGGTGCCGCCCCGCTACCTGTTGGCGCTGTGGCCCCCTGCGCTGCTGACGCTCTCCCTGGCCGCCGGACGCGCCCGAGGACCGGTGGGGCGCGGGCTGGCCCTGGCTGCGGTGGCCCTGTGGACCCTGCCCGGCCTCGCTGCGCAGGCCGATCTCTGGCGCCTGGGGCGCCTCGGCGGCTTCGCCTCCTACGAACCCAGCCGCTACGTCGCAGCGGGCATCGGCCACGTCGGCTACGAGGAGGCGCCCGCCGTCGCCGCCTTCCTCGATCGTCGAGACAAGGCCGGCCAGAGCATCCTCGGCTTCGGGCTCGCGGCGGGCGAGGGCGGGGGGGAGGCCCTGCTGCTGGACGGTCGCCCCGCCCACCTCGTGGACCCGGCGGACCTGCTGGAGCGGCTGGCGCGCCTGCGCCTGGAGCAGCCCGAGCTGGACGCCTCGATCCTGCACCGCAACCTGGGCTGGGGGCTGGCCGTCTTCGCGCCCGATCGTCGCGGAACCTGGCTGTCGGTGCTGGACCGGATCGGCGACGGTCGGGTCGACGTGGCCTTCGGCCTGGGTCAGGGTCTGCGCCTCAGCGTCGACGGGTGCCGCTCCCTGCGGGGCCTGCTCGGACCTGACCGCGCGGCGATCCTGCAGGGGGCGGCGTCCTTCGACGACGCGGAGCTCCCGCCCTGCGCGGACCGCTGAGCGCGCTCAGCGCGGGGTGGCGCAGCAGCGAAAGCCGTCGTCGCCGCTGACGGGGGCCACCTGCGGGTGCGCGTGGCGGGCCTGACAGCCCCGGCCGTAGACCCCGGGCCACATGGTGCCGCCCAGCACCCAGCGGTCGGTGGACGCAGGATCCCGGCGGCCCTCCACCCACTCGCTGAGGTTGCCCTCCTGGTCGAAGGTCCCGTAGGGCGAGCGGCAGGTGGGCACGCTGCCGCCGGGCACCACGAGGTCGTAGGCGCCCTCCTCGAAGACGTCGGCGTGGCAGAGCCCGGGCACCGCCAGGTCGCCGTAGGGGAACAGGCGACCGAGGGGTCCGCCGCAGGCCTGCACCCACTCGTCCTCGGAGCAGAGCCGCTTTCCCTGGAGCTCGCAGGCCACGCGCGCCTGCACCCAGGTCACGTCGGCCAGGGGGCGGCGGCCCTCCCCGGGGAACTCGTGGCGATCGATGCAGAAATCCACGGTGAGAAACTCTCCGCGGGGGCGGGGGTCCCGAACGATGTCCGGCTGGTACTCGGGCAGGCCCACCTGCTCGGCCGTGGCGCCGCCTTCGAAGGCCCCTCCGGGCACCAGGACGGCATCCGGCGGGCAACGGGCGGCGGATCGCGCGGCGCGACCGACGTAGGGCTGGGGCACACCGACCGCTGCCAGGAGCAGAGCGGAGAGCAGCAACAACAGGAGGGAGAGCAAGACGCGCATCTGCGGCGTGGATCCTAGCGGCTCCGACCCTTATCATCCCGCGCCTGCACGTGGAGAGATCATGACGCAACGCTCCGACCGACCGATCGTCGGCCTCGGCCCGACCCTGGACACCCTGGTGGAGGCCTTCGACGCCTCGGCGGAGGGCCCCCGCACGGTCCTGCTGGAAGGCACCGACGGCGGGGGGCGCAAGACCGCCATCGATCGCTTCCTGCAGCGCTTGGGGGAGCGCGGTGATCCGCCGACCCCCGTGCGGCTGCGCGGCCAGCCATCGGACGACGGCATCAAGACGTTGGGCCGCTTCTACTCGTCCTTCGTGGGCGCCATCGCCCGCGGACCAGGGGCCGACGCGGCGCTCAAGGCGCTGGACGAGGCCGCGGAGGCCTCGACCGATGAGCGGGTGACCGGCTGGCTCACGGGCATCGCGGGGTCCGCCCGGGAGCTCCGGGCCCACGCGTCGGGCCAGTTCCAGATCAAGCTGCCCGGCGACAACCCCTGGCTGGCGCTGCTGTACGCCTTCGACGTGCTCGGCCCCCGCGGGCGCTGGGTCATCGACCTGTTCGAGCTGGGGCACGTCACCAGCC
>CALCXL010000076.1 GCA_937907595.1 uncultured Pseudomonadota bacterium | reverse complement strand
TCCGGCTCGGTGCCCACGGGGCGGGTGCAGGGGCTTCGGCCCGCCGTGCCGGAGCTGCGCACCCTGCCCAACCGCGTGGCCGCCCTCATCGCCCAGGCCCGGCACCTGCGCGCCGACGGGAGCACGGTGGAGGGGCTGGACGGCCTGCCGGCGATGCAGGACGTGGTGGCGGACCTGCTGGACGAGCTGCGCAAGGCCGACGCCTTCCTGTCGCGGAGCGAGCACGACCCCTGGCTGCTGGACCAGCGCATCACGAAGCTGGAGCGGCGGGTGGCGACGCCCGAAGGGGACTCCACGGCGGCCCTCAAGGAGCTGGAGGCGGTGCGAGGCCACCGGCTGCGGGTGGACGCCATCCTGCGCGAGCGGGAGGACGTGCTGGATCGGCTCACCACGCTGTCGGGTCAGATCGACCTGCTGATCACCGACCTCCGCGCCTTCGAGGCCGACCCCGACGCCACCGACTTCGCCGTGGCCAACCTGCCCGACCTGCACCCCCGCGTGGCCCGGGTGCTGGAGTCGGTGGAGCAGGCGCGCCAGGCCGAGGAGGAGCTGGAGGAGGCCCTGGAGGCCGGCCGGACCGGCCGTTCCCGCAAGACGGCGCCGCACCTGCACTGATCGGCTCGGCCCGGGCCGGCTTGCCCTCTCTCGCCCGACGGATTGCGGCATACTCGGCGGCGCATGGACATCGTCATCATCGGCATGGGCGAAGTCGGCCGCTTCCTGGCCGCGACCCTCTCCTTCGAAGGGCACCGCATCCGCGCCGTCGACCGCGACGCCGCGCGGCTGGAGCGGGCCGTAGAGCACAGCGACCTGCAGACGCTGCAGGGGCACGGCGCCGCGCTCAAGACGCTGCGGGAGGCCGGGGTCGCCAGCTGCGATCTGGTGATCGCCGTCACCGACAGCGACGAGGTCAACATGTTGGCGGCGCTGACCGCCAAGCAGCTGGGCGCTAAGCAGGCCATCGCCCGCGTCGCCGACCGCGCCTACTACGAGGAGGAGGGCGGCTTCGCGCACGACGTGGTCGGCGTGGACCTGCTGATCAACCCGCAGGTGCTGGCCGCCATGGAGGTCCACCAGGTGGTGCGCTCCTTCGGGGCCCTGGAGATCCGCAACCTGGCCGACAACCGCGTGGAGGTGGTCGACATCAAGGTGGCGGAGAAGACGCGCTTCCTGGACAAGCAGCTGCGGGACATCTCCATGCCGCGCGGCGCGCTGATCGCGGCGGTGGTGCGCGACGGCCGGGTGCTCGTGCCCCACGGCGGCGACCACGTCCAGCTGGGCGACCACGTGTGGATCATCGGCGACATCGACGCCATCCCCCGCATGGAGTCCATGTTCGGCATGGACCCCAGCGGCCGCGCGTCCCGG
Source organism: uncultured Pseudomonadota bacterium (assembly GCA_937907595.1). GTDB lineage: Bacteria > Myxococcota_A > UBA796 > UBA9615 > UBA9615 > CALCXL01. Next base: position 3,831 of record CALCXL010000076.1, on the reverse strand, counting down.
GTGGTGCTGGTGGGCGGCGGGGAGATCGGGCTGGAGGTGGCGCGCCGCTTGGGCCACGACGGCATCGACGTGACGATCGTGGAGAGCCGGCTGGAGCGCTGCCGGGAGCTGGCCGCAGAGCTCAAGGACGCGCTGGTGCTGCACGGCGACGGCACGGACCGCAACCTGCTCATCGAGGAGGAGGTGGGGGAGGCCGACGCCTTCCTGGCCCTGACGCGGGAGGACGAGGTCAACGTGATGGCCAGCCTGCTCGCCCGCGGCCTGGGCACGCGCCGGTCCATCGCGCTGATCCACCGGGGCGACTACCTGGGCGCGGCCCGGGACGTGGGCCTGGACGTCGCCATCAGCCCCCGGCGCAGCGCCGCCAACCACATCCTGGCCCACGTCCGCTCAGGGGAGGTCCGCCAGGTGGTGCGGGTGGAGGACGGCAAGGGGGAGATCCTGGAGATCACCGTGCCCGACCGCGCGCGCGTGCTCGGCCGCTCCCTGATGTACATCGACTTCCCGCGGGGGGCGATCATCGGCTGCATCGTGCGGGAGGACCGCGTCTTCATCCCCACCGGCACCGACGAGATGCTGCCCGGGGACTCGGTGGTGGTCTTCACCCTGCCGGAGGTCCGCGACGAGGTGCTGCGCCTGTTCCGGCGCGCCAAGGGGTGAGCCTCCCGCGCTCCAGCGCTCGGGCGCTCGCGCTCTCGCTGCTCCTGGCGGGCTGCGGCGGCACCGCGGACACGCAGGCGGGCCCGGAGGACGGCGCCGTCGCTCGCGCGCCCCCCGAGGCATCACCACCCGCTGCGGACGGCGGGGCCACGATCGCGGCGGCTCCATCCGACGGGTCGCTCGATCTCTCGTGGATCTCCCCCCGGGTCCCCGGGGGCCCCGGCGCCGCGCCCGGCTACGCCTACACCGCCAAGCTGGGCGGCCACGTCGCCGACTACCCCGGCACGGCGGCCATCATCGGCCCCCCGTCGGTGCCCGGTCGAACCATCACCCACTCCGCCGAGGACGCGGCGCCCTGCTCCGCCGCCGGGCCCACCGCGCGCCGGCAGGAGACCCTGGTCCAGGACGCGTTGCGCGACGGCGTCTCCCTGCTGTTGGTGTCGGACGGCGACGCCGCGACCACCGTGCAGCGCTGGAGGAACGACGTCCGCCTGCTCACCCGGTCGTCCGTGGACGCTCCCCCCAGCCTGACGGCCCTGGCCCGGAGGCTGGGCGGGGCCGACCTGCTGCGTTGGAGCGCGCCGCCCGAGCCCGGCGTCGCACGCGTCGGCCACTCCCTCCTGCGCGGGCTGGGTCGGCGCCCCGTGATCTCGGTGCCGACCGGTGGGCTGGAGGACGCCGCGCTGGCCGCCGCCCTCGTCGACGGCGCGGTGCTCTGGGTGGGGACCCCCCTCGAACGGAGGCACGCGTCCCTGCTCGCTGCCCTGCGGGGTCGACCGGGCTGGCTGGGGCGGGAGCACTCCGAGATCGCCCTGGTGGTGCCCGCGGAGGCGCTGCGGGGGCCGACGGCGCAGGCGGAAGCGCTCGAGGACTGGCTGATCGCCGCGGCCGCCGCGCTCGACGGATCGCACCTGCCCTGGCGCGCAGCCCTGGTGCCCGACGGCCTCTGGCTCCCCCCCGATCCCCAGATCATCCCGCGGGCCAGCGAGGTCGCCCTGCTCGTGCCCCCGCCCTCGCTGCTCGGGGGTGCCCACGGGCGCCGGCTGATCCAGGCGGTGCAGGGGCTGCAGGTCGTCTCCACCGAGCCGATCGCGGACCCCAACGCCGCCCGGTCCCCCGGCTTCGCCCCCGTGCTCATCGACCGGGTGGACGCCGCCGCCCTGCGCCGGGCCATCGGGGAGATCCTGGCTCGGCCCGAGCGCGCCGGGGAGCGCCGGATCGCCCCCCTGCCGCCCGAGGAGCTGTCGGCGGGGCTCCGGGTCCGGCGCTTCTGGGACCTGGCCAACGATCGGCGCGCCTACCACCTGCAGGGGCGCGACCCCGGAGGCCAGGTCCTGCAGGTCGGTGGGGTGCTGGTCCGGACGGGCTCCCGCTGCGCCGCGCGGGCGGTGGACCCGTGGAGCGGAGCGTCCCGTGAGCTCCCCTGCGGGCCCGTCGACGGGCAGCCCTGGTTGGCGGCGGTGACGCTGCCTGCGGTCGACGGATGGACCGTGCTCGAAGTGGAGCGCCGGGCGGACAGCGACCTGCCCGCGGGCGGCCCCCCCTGGAGGGTCAACACCGCCGATGAGGTGCGCTTCGAGGGGCGCACCGTGGGCTTGGAGCCGCCGTCTCCGGGGCCGCTGGGCCCCTTGGTCCTGTCGATGCCCGAGTGGTTGCACGGGGGCGGCGGACTGGAGGAGACCCTGGCGAAGGCGGAGCACCGCAGGGTCGTCGATCCCTCGGGCCTCGCGGTGGAGTTGATCAGCGAAGGGCCGGACGTCTCCTTCTGGGCGCGGGTGGTCGGCCGGGAGCGGGGGGTCGACATCGAGATGCGGCTGGAGAACCGGGGTCGCACGCCCTGGACGGACGTGCGCGGCCTGCTGTGCGTGGCGACCAACCAGACCGAGGCGGCCTGGCCCTTCCCCCCGGCCGGGCAGGATCGCGTGCGTGCCCGGTTCCAGGGGGAGCTGCGGCCGCTGTCGGACTACCGCACGGACGTCGGCGATCCCCACTACGTCGAGCTCCTGCACGCCTCCTCGCCCGTCACCGAGCTCTCCTCCCTGGACAACCGCCTGACGCTCGCCTTTGGCATGGACGGATCCGACGTGGTGGGGGGCAACGCCAACGCGGGCATCTGCCTGCACGCCCGCCCCTACCTGGGCGACCTGGGCCCCGGCGAGGAGGCGAGCACCCAGGGGCGCCTGCGCCTGAGCCCGGAGCGGCCCAGCGAGCTGTTCGACCTGCAGTGGGTCACGGCGCCGGCTCACCCCGACGCCACGCCGTTCGATGACCCCTGGGAGGAGCCCTGCTCGGCCGAAGGCGAGCGGCGGCGACTCCAGTCCCTGCCCCCTCCGCAGGAGCCCGCCTCTCCCGAAGCATCGGCTGAGGTGCCCTGACCCCGCCGGACACCGTGGGGCGCCGGCCCCGTGGGGCGGGTGGTCGCCGTCAGCTCCGCTGGGCGAGCATCGCCGCGAGCAGGGTGGCCGGGGCGTGCTCTCCGGGCTCTCCACCCGCCACCGCACGCGCCAGGCTGGCCAGGCCCGCCAGGCCCAGGGTCTGCGCCTCCGCCTCCGCCTCCGCCGCCAGCGCGCTGGGGTCTTCGCCGCAGAGCTTGAGGGCCCAGGCCGTCAACATCGCCAGCGCGGGCTCCCCGGTGACGCCGCGCTGGACGTGGGCCCGGGCCTCTTCGCGCAGGCGTTCGAGGATGCGGCGGTGCCCGAGGGGAGGCGTGGCCGCAGCGGTGGCCAGGAGGAGCTCCGCCTCCACCACCCGGGTCTTCAGGCCCAGCCACAGGGCGAAGAAGGGGTCGGGGTCCACCTCCGCCAGCGCGCGGTCGGCGCCGGCGACGGCGTCGCGCAGGGGCTCGACGTCGCCGCTCGCCAGCCAGGTGGCGGCGGCTTCCCAGGCTTCTGCGTGGGCCACGGCCACGGCGCGGCTGGCGACAGCGCTGGGGTCCTGGGCCTCGCCGTCGGCCTCCTGGGCCCACTTCGCCGCGCCCACGGCCTCGGTCCAGCGACCCTGGCTGCGCAGGATGCCCGCCTGCACGCCGACGCGTTCGGCCTCGGCCTCGCGGTCGCCCACCGACGCCACGTCGGCGCGGGCGGCGTCCAGGTCGGCCTGGGCCTCGTCCAGCCGTCCCTCCAGCCAGCGGAGCCGGGCGCGAAGCACGAGCAGGCGCGCGTGGGTGCGGGG
>CALCXL010000075.1 GCA_937907595.1 uncultured Pseudomonadota bacterium | reverse complement strand
TACCAGCGCGCCACGGCCCTGGAGCCTCGCCGGCCCCAGGCCTGGGGCGGGCTCGCCCTGGTCTACGAGCGCCTCGGCGACCACGAGCGGGCGCTGGGGGCGGTGGAGCGGGCGCTGGCCGTGGACGGTGGCTGCGTGTACCGGGGGCAGCTCGGCGGCTACCTGAGTCAGCTGGGACGACTTGATGAGGCGCGCGGCGAGCTTCAGCGCGCCATCCTGGAGTGCCCGGACAGCGCCGACGCCCTCAACGCCCTGGGCGCGGTGGAGGCCCGCCAGGCCCGCTGGTTCCAGGCCCGTGACGCCTGGGTGCGGGCGCTGCGCGTCGACCCCGAGCACGCCGCCGCGAAGCAGAACCTCGCGGAGCTGGAGGCGAGCGGGGCGCTGGAGCTCGAGATGTCGCCGTAGGCGACTCGGTCGCGAGGGGAGCCCCCGCGCGAGAACTCCCTCGCCAGACAGCCGCCGCCTGGAGCACCGAACAGATGCTCGCCCGGGACCCGGTGGCCCGCTCCACTGCGGGACGGCTCAGGCCCTCAATCACGCACGCCAGGTGCGCTCAATCAGGCCCGAACCAACCCGCCGCGGACTGACCCGCTCGAAAAGGGCCAAAGTCGAGCCTAGAAGACGTGGCGCCAGGAGCCGTAGGTGAACTTCGGGAAGGCGCTGGGCGTGGCCTGCACGTCGATCATGTCGTCGCTGTCGATGCCGCTGCCGTCCACGTTGAGCGCGTACAGGCGGTTGTTGGCGAAGACCGGCTGCGAGATGAGGCCGTCGACCTCCGTGTACAGGTTGGACTCCACGTCGTAGCTGTCGGTCGCCACGTCGAAGAAGCCGCCGCCGCAGGTGTTCACGTTGAGGGCGTACAGCCGGCTGTCGCCGAGCACGCAGGGGTCGTCGCCCGGGATGTGCGTCGCGAAGAAGAGCCGCCCGAAGCGCGCGATGGGGTTGCCCACCAGCTTCTCTCCGGTGCCCCCCGCGAAGGCGTAGAAGCCGTCGCTCGTGAAGAGCGCCGACGAGTCCGCGCAGGGCGCCGCCGTGGATGCCGCGCAGTCGTAGGGTTCGGGGTCCGCCCGCACGTACAGCCCGCCGTTGTCGGCGCTGTAGATGTTGAAGGGGCTGCCGGAGCCGTAGTAGACGAGCAGCTCACCGCCGGAGCCGAAGAAGACCGCCGGCCGGTAGTAGACGTGGGCCGCAGCGTCCCCGGACGCCGGCGACGAGAAGACGCAGCGCTGGGGCTGGTCCGGCGCGTCCGGCGTGAACAGGATCTTGAAGACGTAGCCGGTCGAGTCGCCGATGTAGCCGACGTCCACGCCGCCGTCGCCGTCGATGTCCGCCAGGGCCGGCGAGCCGAACATGCCCTCCTCCGGCGGCACGTACTCCACGAAGGAGTCGCTGTCCTGGTTGGACAGGGTGGGGTTCGCCTGCGCGTAGCCCCCGACCGGGTAGTCCGTGGGGCTCTCCGACGTGTCCGAGTCCATGTCGTGGATGTAGAAGGCCGACTGCGCGTAGGAGGTCGACGGAGAGGAGGCCGAGACGCCGGGGCTCTGCGAGCCGGCGCCGTAGACCACGATCCAGCGGTGCGACGCGGGGTTCACCGTGGCGTCCCAGAAGGGTGCGACGCCCATCTGGCCCACCGCGCGGCCCTGACCGTCGCCGTTGGCGGTGCTGTCCGCCCGCTCCCAGAGGAACCGCGGAGCGTCGGGGATCGTCACGTCCAGCGCGTAGTGGTGGCGCGCGCCGAAGCCGCCAGCCCAGACCAGCACGCGGTGCCACTCGCAGCCCTCGGGGTCGATGTCGCCGTCCTTGAGGCTGCTGGAGTAACCGGGCGCGGCGCAGTCGGTCAGCCCGTTGCTGTACCCGTCCAGGAAGACGTGATCGACCTGCAGGTGGCCGTCGTTGACGCTGGTCTGACCCGATCGCATCAGGTCGTCGACCTGCTGACCGTCGAACTCGTCGTTGGTGACCGGGTCCCAGGTGGCCTTGAAGCGGGGCACGTAGAACCAGAACTCGCGGCCCATGCTGTTGTCCGGGTCCAGGCCGAACGCGTGGACCATGCCCGCGTTGGAGGTGATGTAGACCATGCCGCGCAGGCTGCCGACCTTGTCCCGGTAGTTCTTGAAGTGCTCCTCGGTGGCGATGGCCGCCACGTCCGACGACGCGGCGACGGCCAGGGCCCGCCCGCTGTCGCCCATCTTCCAGGTGCCGCGGGGGGTTCCCGTGTGCAGGAAGGTGGTGCCCGACACGCCGCGCACGAAGTCCACCAGGATCTGGGCGTCGTCCTCGTCCGCGTCGCAGTCGAAGTCGTAGTCGTGATCCAGGGGCAAGCAGCTGGTGTTGGTCGCGGCCGAGACCTCGTCGATGAGCAGGGTGGTCAGGTCCCCGCCCGCGCCCAGCTCGGTGTTGTCGAAGGGCAGCAGCGTCTGCATCATCAGCTGCGAGTCGCGGCCCGTGTAGCCGGTCCGCTGGTGGGAGTCCGTCAGGGGCGTGTTGGTGTAGTTCGTCTCCCCGGTGCTGGCGGCTCGCGAGGCCAGGATCTGGCCACCGTCCCAGGCCTCGCCCGCGGGGTTGCCCGTGGGGAGGATCTCACCGTAGGTGGTGGACTCCAGGTCCGTGTCCACGTTCCACGCCAGCAAGTGGCCCTTGTAGAGCGGGTGGCCGCCCTGGACCTCGAAGTAGGTGGCGAACAGCGTGCTGCCGTCCTCGGAGATGGACACGCCGGCGTTGCTGTACTCGCCCGAGAAGGTCTCGTTGAGCGCGCTCCAGATGAAGGGAGCCAGCGCGCCCGGGACCGACGCCTCGTAGTAGAGGCCCTGACCCTGGTTCGCCGCCGCCTGCATGAGGTTGGCGGCGGCGCCGTCGATGCTGGGGGAGTTGCTGTCGACCAGGATGCTGTGGGTGGTGACCGATCCCGTGCCCGCGTTCGGGGCCGAGAAGGTGCTGTAGGCGTAGTTGGCGGTGTCGTCCAGGTAGCAGCCCTGGAAGCCCGTCGTGTCGTTGCACAGCACGTCGTTGCTGGTGGGCGTGGTCTTGTACAGCGGGTTGCTGTCCGACTCGCCGGTGTTGGAGCCGATGACGATGACCACCGCCTGCGAGCAGCTGTACGCGAAGGGACCGGTGGTCCAGCTCCGGGGCGTCGTGTAGCTCCGCTCCAGGTAGTTGTCGATCAGGTTGGCGTAGCTCTCGGAGTAGGTGCGATCGCCGCTGGCGCTGGTGACGTGGGCGTTGAGCGCGCTGACGATGTCCGCCGTGCCCATGCCCGGGTGGGCCAGGGGCTCGAAGCCGTAGCCGCTCTCCGACGCGGAGCCGTCGCCGGTCAAGGCGATGCCGAAGTTCATGCCGACCGGCGCGTTCTGGATCACCTGGATCAGGGCGTCGCGCACGTAGGCCCAGCGGGCGTCGGGCACCGTCAACGTGCCGTCGCCGTCCCAGTTCTGGCCCATGCGGGCGCTGTCCTCGACCAGGAAGATGACCTCCGGCAGGACCGCGGGCAGCGGCTCCTGCGCGGCGGCCGAGCGGGGCAGCAGGCAAGCCAGTGCCACGACGGCGAGGGCTCCGTGCAGAGCGGAGTGACGAGCGGAGCGGGTCATTGGCAGACTCCCTGGGTGATGCCGACCAACAGGCCGCCCATGCGGGCCGTGGACGTGTTGCCCGCCAGGGCGCCGTTGGCGACGACGTCCAGGCTGAAGCTGTAGTTCTTTTCGGCCGCGTTGAGGTCCGTGCCCGGCAGGGGCGAGCCGCAGACGCCTCGGCACATGTCGACGGTGTACGACGCCAGCTGGGCGCTGTTCGAGTAGATGGGCACCGGGGCATCGACCGCGCCGGCCTCGGTGCTGATCCAGTCCAGGGTGCAGCCGCCGTCGACGGACGCGTCCTCGGCGGCCATGAACGCGGCCTCGCCGTCGAACGTTTCGATGTCGGTCAGCATGCGGCCGTGGTCCTGACCGGTCATGGCGCCGTACTGGAGCTGCTTGTGGTGCCGCATGTTCTGCGTGATCTTCATGTCCAGCTGCGCGGACTGGATCCCGGTCACCCCGAGGATCGTCAGCGTCACCAAGGCCACCATCACCAGCACGAGCGCGTACCCGCGCTGTCCCGATCCGGCTGCTGTCCCGATGCGGCGCATGCAGTCCTCCTAGAAGGGCGACCTGGCGATCTGCCAGGCCCCCGTTGCGTTGCGGATCATCACTTCGGTCCGGGCCACGCGCCGGTGGTACCCGTCGGGGTCTCCCGAGGTGGCCGTGCCGTCGTCCGTGTCGACGTCCAGCGGGCTGGAGACGTTGGCGCGCGCGCTGTCCGGTCGAATGGTGCGGCCGACCAGGTGGACGCGCACGCTGGTCACGTCCTCCCAGTTGGACACGGCGAGGTCCAGGCCGGCGCCCCAGGACACCGACGTCAGGTCGCCCGACGCCTCGTTGCAGTTGGTGGCGGTCACGCCGCCCTCGCAGACCTCGATCTGCAGGTCCTCGATGCCCAGGGCCACCGGGATGTCGTCGGCGCTGGGGTAGGTCCCGTTGCTGGCCAGCAGCTCCGCCAGGTCGCTGACGAGGTACAGCACGGGGAGCTCCTGGCTGCCGATGCCCACGGAGTCGGAGACGTCGTCGATGTAGTAGGCGACCGTCTGCGCCGGGCCGCAGATCATCTGGTCGGGCAGCGCGCGCTTGCACAGGTTCGTGAAGTCGCTCTGGCTGTTGGCGGCGACGGGCACGCTGCCGTCGGTGTCGTTGCCGGCGCCGTCCACGAGCCAGGTGTAGGAGATGCCGCGGCCCGAGTCGCCCGAGGGGTTGAAGCAGACGATCGTGTCGTTGTCCGTGCCCGTGGCGAAGTTGCTGGCGCGGCCCGCGTAGTCCTCGTCGAACGTGATCGTCGTGGTGTCGCAGGGGATGCGGAGGCCGGGCCGGGTGAAGCCCCAGGTGTCCCGGTCGGGGTTCATCATCGTGATCTCGACGGCGTCGCTGCCGCTGCCCGCGGGGAAGTCGTTGCGGACGCGCAGGGCGTACAGCGGCTCGTTGTCGACCCCGTCCTGACCCTCCAGGCCCCGGGTGGAGCCGTCCTGACCCAGGCCGAAGCCGGCGCTGGCCAGATCGCGGCTGAGCATCTCCATGGCCACACGCAGGTTCTGCTGCATGGAGCCCATGTCCGCCTGGGTGCGGTAGGCCTGCGTCTGGTTGATGAACACCGTGTAGATCAAGATCCCGACCATGGAGGACAGGGCCACCGTGATCAGGAGCTCGATGAGGGTGAAACCGCGCTGCGGCGACGTGGTGCGCATGATCGTCAGCCCTGCGGGTTGTAGCGATCGGCCAGGCGGGTGGTGGCGATGGTGACGCCGTGCCGCTTGGCCGTGTTGTTGTCTTCGTAGGTGACGCGCACGCGGATCTGGATGCGGCTGATGCCGCTGTCCGTGGCGAGCGCGTCCACCTGGTAGGTGCGGTGGTAGATGACCGGCCCCAGGGACGAGTCGGTGTTGGCCAGCCCGTTGACCTGGATCGGGTCGCCGACCTCCGGTCCGCCGAGCTCCACGTTGCAGCCCAGCGGCTCCAGGCCGTCGACGGACAGCGCCGGTGCAGGCACCTGGCACAAGGTGCCGATCGCCGCGCTGTTGGCGCCCGCAGACAGGTCCTCCTGCATGAAGACCTCGTTCAGCAGGCCCTCCATGGCGTCCTGGGCCAGCGTGGTCGCGATGCCCAGCTTGTAGGCGTTGGCGTTGGAGGAGATGGCCGCGTTGTGCATGCTCCAGAGGGCCAGCAGGCCCACCAGCATCACCGCCAGGGCGATGAGGAGCTCGATCAGGGTGAAGCCCTGGTCGGCGCGAAGTCGACGGATCGGGGACCGCAGCATCATGGAACCGCAGCAATCTGGGCGCCGCCGCCCGAGTTGATCCGCACCACCCGGCCCTCGGGCTGCGCGGCGCTCTTGTTGCGAAAGACGACCCGGATCACGCCGTCCTGGTAGTCCGAGGGCGTGTTGAGGAGGATGCCCCGGGGGCTGAATACGAGGGAGTCGGGCAGCGCGTGCGCCGGGGGCCCGGCCAGGGGCTGCCAGGGCTCGATGCTGACGCCCTTCCAGCCGCCGCGGCCGCCGCGGACGTCGTGCAGGCCGTCGTTGGCTCGCTCCCAGGTGGAGCTGCCCCGGAAGGTGTTGCCCACGAGCACCTCCCAGGCGCCGATGTTGTCCCGGCTGCGGCCGTCCAGGGGCGTGGGGTCGAACTCCAGCAGACGCACGGCGTACTCCCGGTTCTCGCTGATCGCAGCGATCCGGCAGGCTTCGACCTGGTCGTGGAACTCGCGGGCGGCGCCGTTCATGCGATATCGACCCATCAGTGCGCTCAGGTTGGACCCCGCCAGGATGGCGAGGATCGCCAGGATCGCGGCCACGATCATGAGCTCCATGAGCGTGAATCCGCGGCGATCGCTCAACTGAACTGCAAAAACCGTGCCCCGGGGACGCGGGCGGGAGATCCGCCCTGGTGGCGGTCGTCGCCACGATCGTCTCTCCGCGGTGAGGGCCGCGGGCTGCGCAAATCGGTCAATGTCTGAAATCATTTCAGGGTTTGATCCGCTCTCCCTCCCCCTGCGTGTCGGGCTGCCGCTTGCGCTCCAGCTCCCGCCGCGCCCGGGCGGCCCGGACGACGAGCTCCTGAAGCTCCACCACGAACACCCCGTGCGCGCGGGCTTCCTGCAATACGGTATCCGCGCGGTCCAGGGCCTGCAACGCAAGCGCCAGGCGCTCGTCGTCGGCGTTGATCGCGTCCCGCGTCGCCTCCTCGGCCACGCGCAGCTCCAGCCCGACCTGCCCCTCCTGCAGCAACACCAGGCCGCGCACGCCGCTGATCGACGAGCCGAGCCCCACCAGGAGCGCGTCCCGCGCCCCATCGAGGTCCCCCTGGCTGGCCAGGGCGTCGGCCACGAACCGCTGCAGCTCCCCGCGCCCCGGCGAGGAGGTGACCGCGGCGCGGAACATCGTCTCCGCGTCCTCGAAGCGCCCCGAGCTCAGGTAGAGCTGCCCCAGGGACTCCAGGGTGGCCGGGTCGTTGGGGGCCTTCGCCCAGGCCTGGCGCAGGAGCCTCTCCGCCACCAGCAGCTGGCCCTCCTCCAGCAGAAGGACGCCCTTGCCGCGGTAGCCGCCGAAGAACTCGGGGTCGTAGTCGATGGCCCGCTCGAACAGCTGGCGGGAGGCGGCGCGCAGCTCGTCGTGGCCGGCGGCGTAGAGCGCCCAGCCCTTGCCGTAGGCGGCCGGTGCGTGGTGCGGATCGCGGGCCAGGGCGCGGTTGTAGGCACGCTCGGCGTCGGCCAGCTTGTTGGCGCGCAGCAGGGCGTCGCCCTCGGCCGTCCAGGCCTCGGCGGAGCGGCCGCAGCCAGCGAGGCAGAGCGCCAGGAGCAGGAGGAGGGTCGGCCTCATCCGCCCTTCGGGGGGATCTCGATGCCGTAGTCGCGCATCTTGTAGAGCAGGGCGCGGTGGGAGATCTCCAGCAGCCGGCAGGCGTGGGTGCGGTTGCCCTCCGTCTCCTCCAGCGCCAGCCGGATCAGCTCCGCCTCCAGGCTGGCCACCCGCCGCTTGATCGACAGGTCGGAGTCGTCGCGTCGGCGGTTGCGGCCGCCGCGGTTGGCGCGCACGGCGTCGGGGAAGGCCTCCAGCTCCAGGCTCTGGCTCTCGCTCAAGAGCATCGCCCGCTCCATGGCGTTCTCCAGCTCCCGGATGTTGCCAGGCCAGCCGCCGTCCATCAGCGCCTTCATCGCGTCGGGCTCCACGCGCTCCACCGTCCGGCTGAACTTGCGGTTGAAGCGATGCAGGAAGGACTCCACCAGCAGGGGGATGTCCTCGGGCCGCTCGCGCAGGGGCGGAAGGCGGATGTGCATGACGTTGAGGCGGTAGAAGAGGTCCTCCCGGAAGGCGCCGGCGGCGACGCGCTCCTCCAGGTCCCGGGAGGTGGCCGCGACCAGTCGGACGTCGATGGGTCGGGCCTGGGCCTCGCCCACCGGGCGGACCTCGTCGCTCTCCAGCACCCGCAGCAGCTTGACCTGAAGGGCCAGGGGCATCTCCCCCATCTCGTCCAGGAACAGGGTGCCGCCGTCGGCCTCTCCGAACAGCCCCTTCTTGGCCTTGTGGGCGCCGGTGAAGGCCCCGCGCGCGTGTCCGAACAGCTCCGACTCCAGGAGGTTCTCCGGGATCGCGCCGCAGTTGACGGGGACGAAGGGCTTGTCGGCGCGGCCCGAGTGGCGGTGGATCGCCCGGGCCAGCAGCTCCTTGCCGGTGCCGCTCTCCCCGGTGAGCAGCACGTTGGTCTTGTAGGGCGCGATCTTGCCGATGGTCGTGAAGATGCGGCGCATCGGCGGGCTGGTGCCGATGATGTTGTCGAAGCGGAAGCGCCCGTCGAGCTCCTCGCGCAGGCGCTCGTTCTCCAGGACCAGCTGCTCGCGCTCGGCGATCTTGCGCAGCAGGAGCACCACCTCGTCCGCCTTGAAGGGCTTGTTGAAGTAGTCGTAGGCCCCTTCCTTCATGCACTCGATGGCGATCTCGTCGCCGCCGTAGGCCGACATCATCACCGCGTAGCCCGGCCAGTCCGAGGCCACCAGCTGGCGCAGCAGCTCGCGGCCGTCCATGCCGGCCATGCGCAGGTCGCTGATCACCACGCCGAAGCTCTGGCTCTCCAGCAGGCGCAGGGCCTCGGCGCCGCCGGGCACGGCCGTGGGCTCGTAGCCGGCCTTCTTGAGGATGACGAGCAGGAGGTGGCGGATGTTCTCTTCGTCGTCGACGACGAGCACACGCTTCATGGCGGCGGGATCGATCACGGGGGGAGAGCGTAGCAGCGGCGACGCGCCCACCGCCCGGGCCACGCTGCGCTACGTTTCGGTCGATGCCTCCCCGACGGATCCTCCTGGTCGCCCACGCCTACCTGCCCGACTCCCATGCCGGGGTGGAGGTCTACACGGCCAGACTGGGGGCCGGCTTGGCGGGGCGAGGGCACGACGTCGCCGTGCTCTGCGGGCGGGTGCGGGCCGGAGAGGCCCAGTACTCGGTCCTGGAGGAGCGCGCCGGCGGGCTGCGCACCTTCGGGCTGGTGCAGAACTACCCCTACCGGGACCTGCCCCTGGCGGTGAGCGATCCGGCGCTGGATCGGGCGGCAGCGGGGGTGATGGCGACGTTCCGGCCCGACATCGTGGCCGTGCAGACCCTCTTCGGGCTGAGCCTGGGCGTACTGGACGCCGCGAAGGCGGCGGGGGCGACGCTCGCGCTGCACCTGCACGACGGCTGGTGGTCCTGCCCCAGCGGGGGACAGCGCCTGCACCCCGACGGCGATCTGTGCCTGCCCGTGGACCGGAGCCGCTGCGGGGCCTGCTTCGACCGCTTTCGTCACCGCGAGGGCCCCCTGGAGCGTGCGGGTCAGTGGCTGGCGCAACGGCTGCCGGGGCCGGTCCCTCCCGATCTGCTGCACCGGGGCTTCGCGGCCCTGCCGGAGCGGGCCCGGGACGGCGTGAGGCGCATCAACGAGCGCGCTGGCAGGCGGGCGGGCGCGGCGGTGTCGACGTCGACGGGCCCCGATCCTCGCATCGAAGACCGCCGGCTGCGCATCGACGCCGCCCTGGGGCAGGTCGACGTGGTCCTCAGCCCCACCGCCTTCCTCGCCGACTCCCTGCGCGCAGACGGGCTGGCCCTGCCCCCCGTGCACGTCGAGCCCACCGGGGTGCCCGCCGATCCCGGCCCGCCGATCCCCGCGGACGGACCCCTGCGTGTGCTCTTCGTGGGCACCTGGGTGCCGCACAAGGGGCCCCAGGTCCTGGCCCAGGCCCTGCTGGGGCTGCCCGCCGGCGCGGTCGTGGCGCGGGCTTTGGGACCGGCGCCCTTTCCGGCGTTCCAGCAAGACGTGCTGCGGGCGGCCGGGGGGCGGCTGGAGGCGCTGGCCCCGGTGCCGCCGGAGGAGGTGGGCGACGTCATCAGCGCCCACGACGTGGTGGTCGTGCCGTCCACCTGGGCGGAGAACGGGCCGCTCGTGGTGCTGGAGGCGCGGGCGCGGCGCCGGCCGGTGATCGCCACGGACCTGGGCGGGCTCCGCGAGCTGGTGCAGGAGGGCGTGGACGGCTGGCGGCTGCCGGCGGGGGACACCGCGGCCCTGGGGGCGCTCCTGGCGAGGCTGGCGACGGACCGTGCGGAGCTGATCGCCGTGGCCGCCCGGATCCGCCCGCCGCCCACCGTCGACGACCTGGCGGCCCGGGTCGAGGCTCGTTACGAGGCGGCGCGCGCGTGAGCCTGCTCCGCTGCCTGCACGATCCGCCCGCCCCGCCCGGCGATCCTCCCACCGTCTCCGTCGTCGTGCCGACCTGCGACGGCGGCCCGCGCCTGTTGACGCTGCTGGACGCCGTGCACAGCCAGGGTCCGGGGCCCGTCGACGCGATCCTCGCGGACAGCCAGTCCACGGACGGCTCCATCGACGAGGCCCGGCGACGCTGGCCGGGGCTGCGCGTCTACACCGTGGATCGCGCCCGCTTCGACCACGGGCGGGTGCGATCGGAGGCGGTTGGGCTGGCCCGGTCCGAGCTGGTGGCGCTGTTCTCCCAGGACGCCGTGCCCCTGGGCGCCGGGTACCTCCGCGCGATCGCCGCCGCCTTCGACGACCCCACGGTGGCCGGTGCGATGGCCCGGCAGGTGCCCCGGCCCGGCGCCGACCCGGGGATCCGTGGGGCCCTCCTGCGGTGGACGCCACCCGCGAGCTCGATCCAGGTCCGCGGGCCCTCCACGTCGGCGGATCCCCGGGAGCGCATGGCAGCGGCCCGCTTCGACAACGTGGGCTCCATGGTGCGGCGCTCGGTGGTGCGGGCGATCCCCTTCCCCCCCCGCCCCTTCGGCGAGGACATCGCCTG
>CALCXL010000074.1 GCA_937907595.1 uncultured Pseudomonadota bacterium | reverse complement strand
GGTGTCCCTGCCGGTGACGGTCAAGCACCGCATCGGCGTGGACGACCTGGACCGCTACGAGGACCTGGAGCGCTTCGTGGCGACGGTGTCCGAATCCGGGGCCGATCGCTTCATCGTGCACGCGCGCAAGGCCTGGCTGAAGGGGCTGTCGCCCAAGCAGAACCGCACCGTGCCGCCCCTGCGCCACGCCGACGTGCACCGGCTCAAGGCCGCGTTCCCGCACCTGCGCGTGGAGACGAACGGCGGGTTCAAGACCCTGGACGCGGCGGAGGAGCAGCTGGCCTTCGTGGACGGGGTGATGATCGGGCGGGCGGCCAACGACGACCCCTGGATCTTCGCGGACGCCGATCGGCGCTTCTGGGGCACGCCGAACCCGGCCACCACCCGGGCCGACGTCGTGCGATCGCTGGTGCCCTACGCCGAAGAGCTTGTGGCCCGCGGTGAGCGCCTGCACCGCATCACCCGCCACATGCTGGGCCTGTACCTGGGCGTGCGGGGGGGGCGGGCCTGGCGTCGCACCCTGAGCGAGGGCGCCAACCGCCCCGACGCTACGCCGGCGCTGCTGCTGCAGGCCCTCGAGCAGGTGGAGCGGGCCGGGGCGGCGTAGGCGGTCGATCGAGGCTCCGTCGGTCGATCGAGGCTCCGTCGGCCGATCGAGGCTCCGTCGGTCGATCGAGGCTCCGTCGGCCGATCGAGGCTCCGTCGGCCGATCGCGATCAGTCCCCGCGCAGCGCGCCCAGGCCGTCGAAGGCGTCCAGGGCCTCCACGGCGGCGCGGTAGCCGATCGCCTCCAGCTCGCGCAGGGCCGAGAAGTCCAGCTGGCCGAAGGAGGCCACGTCGGGCCGGAGGACGAGGTCGGCCATGGGCTCGAACGCCCGGGAGGCCCGCACCCCGCTGATCATCGCGGCGCCGAAGAGGACGTCGATGATGCCCGGGGCGTGGTCGGTGTCCTCCTGGCGCAGCAGACGTCGACGGATCTGGCCCATGGCGGTGGGCACGGAGTCGACGCCCTTCGCGGCCCGCGGTCCCTCGTGCACGCCCACGGTGGAGGCCACGATGGGGCCGTGGCTCAGCTCCCGCATGATGTCGATGGGCAGGTTGTTGAGCACGCTGCCGTCCACGTAGACCTCGCCGTCGTCGAACAGCGGCGGGCCCAGCCCCGGCACGGACATGCTCGCGCGCACCCATCGGCTGAGCGAGCCCGAGCGGTGCACGGCCAGATCGCCCCGGCTGAGGTTGGTGGAGACGCAGAAGAAGGGGGTGCGCAGGTCCTCGATGCGGTAGCCGCCGAACAGGTGCTTGAGCATGTCCTTGAAGCGTCGGCCCTCGATGAGGCCGTGCACGGGCAGGCTCAGATCCCACAGGCTGCCCCGCTGGTTGAGGGCCTCGTCGCTGCGCTCCAGCATCTCCTGGGGGCTCCAGCCCAGGGCGACCTGCGCGCCGAAGATCGCGCCGCCGCTGGTGCCACCCACCAGGTCGATGGGCACGCCGGCCTCCCGCAGGGCCCGCAGGACGCCGACGTGAGCGCAGCAGCGGGCGCCGCCTCCGCTGAGCACCAGCCCCACGGCGCGACCGGCCAGGAAGCGGGCCAGGCGGGAGACATCGGCCCGGCGCTCCGGGTCCACGAAGTGGTGGCCCAGGACCCGCCGGTGGCTCAGCCAGGGCTCAACCGGGCGCTCCTGCCCGCCGCCGTCGGGCTCCAGCAGGACCAGCTCGCGGCCGGCGGTGAGGCTGGTGCCGCCGTGGTCGTCCTGCAGGTAGGCCTCCACCTCGCCGGGCTCCGGATCGCTGCTTCGCTCCGCCACCAACAGCACGCGGTCGGCCTGGCGGATGCAGCGGCGGGACCAGGGGGTGAGGGTGTCGTCAGCCTCGTAGATCACGAAGCGGTGCAGGGCTTCCTGGGCGTGCAGCCAGCGGGTGATGGAGCTGCGCCCGCCCTCGCCGAAGCTCATGGCCGCGGTGCCCAGGCCCAGGCGCGCGTCCAGGCCCGCCGCGTCCAGGCGCAGGGTGGGACCGAAGTCGGCCAGGCTGCTGGCCAGCTGCTCCACGAAGCCGCGCAGGTGGGGGCTGACGCGGTTGGGCACCACGGCGATGGTGAGGATCTGGCCCCGGGCGTCGTGCTCGCGGTCGGCCTCGGCCAGCTGGGTCGCCATGCCCCGGGCCAGCTGCATCATCGCGTGGGGGTGCTGGCCCACCAGGCGGTCGAAGTCGTCGCGGCTCAGCTCCAGGAGCTCGCTATCGCGCATGGCGCGCACGGAGCCGGTGCGGGTGCCGCCCATGACCAGGGCGCGGGTGCCGCAGAGCTCGCCGGTGCCGATCTCCGTGTCGGCCCGCTCGCGTCCCCCCACGGTCCGAAAGACCTGCAGGCGGCCGTGCAGCACCAGGTACAGGCAGTCGGCGGGGTCCCCCTGGGAGAAGAGCAGGTGGCCGCCGGGCAGCAGCACCGTCGACGCCTCGGTCACGAAGCGCCGCCGCACCGCCTCGTCGTCGCCGAACAGCGCGCGCAGGGCGGGGTGATCGGCCGGGTCCAGCGCGTCGCCGGCGGCGTTCGGGCTGCGGACGGGCCGCACCAGCTGGGTCGTGGTCTTGGTCACCTTTTCCCTCCTATCGGCGGTGCGGGGTGGAACTTGTCCGGCGGGGCGGCGAATTCGGGGGGCGGGCTCCGGTGTCCGGCGATGCGCTGGGTTGCGGGTCGGTGCGGCGGCTGCTCCAGGGACGCGCGCGGCATGGGGTCCTTACCGACCGATGGTGACCA
>CALCXL010000073.1 GCA_937907595.1 uncultured Pseudomonadota bacterium | reverse complement strand
GTGTGCGTGGCCATGAAGGAGGTGCGGATCATGGTGTCGTCCGGGGCGACGGCGGGGGGGATGACCGCGTTGGTGTACACGCCCTCGTTCAGCAGCATCCGCCAGAAGGGGAGCATGCGCATCTCCTCGCCGATGTGGATGGGCAGCACCGGCGACTCCGTCTCCCCGACCTTGAAGCCCAGCTCCAGCAGGCCCTTTCGCATGCGCGCGACGTTCTCATGCAGGCGCATGCGGGGCTCGGGGTCGCTCTCCATGACGTTGAGGGCGGCGAGGGCCGCGCCCAGGGCGGCGGGCGACATCGACGCCGAGTAGATGATCGAGCGGCCGTGGTGCTTGATGTAGTTGATGACCTCCGTGGGCCCCGCGACGACCCCGCCCAGGCTGGCGAAGGACTTGCTGAAGGTGCCCAGGATGACGTCGACGTCGTCCTCCACGCCGAAGTGCTCGCAGGTGCCGCGGCCGTTCGGCCCCATGGTGCCCAGGCCGTGGGCGTCGTCCACGAACAGCACGCTGTTGTGCTTCTTCTTGAGGGCGACGAGCTCGGGCAGGGGCGCCAGGTGGCCCTCCATGCTGAAGACGCCGTCCGTCAGGATCGCGGTGGGCTTGTCCGGCCCGATCTTGGCCAGCACGTCGTCGCAGTCGGCCGTGTCCAGGTGCTCGTAGCGCTTGATGCGGCAGCGGCTGATCATCACGCCCTCGTACAGGGACGCGTGGCACTGCTTGTCCATGACCGCGGTGTCGCTGCGCTGCAGGATGCCGCCGAGGGTCGCCAGGTTGGTCTGGTACCCGGTGGACACGACGGTGGCGGCGGGCTTGCGCAGGAACGCGGCCAGCCGGCCCTCCAGCTCCTCGTGCAGATCCAGGGTGCCGTTGAGGAAGCGCGAGCCCGAGCAGGACGTGCCGTACTTCTCCAGCGCGGCGGCCGCCCCGGCCTTGACCCGGGGGTCCATGCTCAGGCCCAGGTAGTTGTTGGAGCCGAGCATCAGGGTCCGACGCCCCTCGAGGATGACTTCGGGTCCCTCGTTCTGCGTGAGCGGCAGGAAGTAGGGGTACAACCCCATCGCCTTCGCGTCGTCGATGAGGGTGTACTCGCGGCAGCGCTGGAAGAGATCGGCCATGGGGTCCCCGGGGTGCAGCGCGGCTGGATGTGGGCCACGCAAGCCGCGCGCGCGAGGCGCTGGGCGCGCGGAACCTACCGGAGGCCCCCCGGGCTCGCAAGGAGGGGGCGGGGGACGACGCCGCGGACGGAGCGCAGGGCGCAGGCCTCTGGACCCTGCGCCCTGCGCCTGGGTTAGGCTGCCGCCCTCTCGGAGGAGGCACCCTTGGCCAGCGACGCACCCGAACTCCAGTACTCCCTGCCCCCGGCGGCCTACGAGCCCACGCCCGAGGGCGGCACCTACCAGGGCGTCGTGCCCGACTCGTCGGACATGGCCGAGCTGAGCATCAAGGCGGTCGTCGTCGGCGTGTTCGTCGGCGTGATCTTCGGCGCCGCCAACGCCTACCTGGGCCTGAAGGTGGGCCTGACGGTGTCGGCGTCGATCCCGGCCGCGGTCATCGGCGTGGCCGTCTTCAAGGCCATGCGGCGGGGCACGCTGCTGGAGACCAACATCGTTCAGACGATCGGCTCGGCGGGCGAGTCCCTGGCCGCCGGCGTCATCTTCACGCTGCCGGTGCTCTTCCTGTGGAACGAGTCCCCGGGCTTCTTCCCGATCTTCCCCCTGGCCCTGCTCGGCGGCCTGCTGGGCGTCCTCTTCATGGTGCCCCTGCGGCGCTTCCTCATCGTGCAGGAGCACGGGCGCCTGACCTACCCCGAGGGCACCGCCTGCGCGGAGGTCCAGGTGGCGGCGCAGGCGGGCGGCAGCTCGGCGGCGATGCTCTTCACCGGCATGGCCGTGGGCGGGATCTACCAGGGGCTGATGAAGCTGCTGGGCCTGTGGCCCGAGGAGCCCGACGTCGCCATCGATCGCAGCGGCTACCGCACGGCCGTGGGCGGCACCCTGACCCCCGAGCTGCTGGGCGTGGGCTACATCATCGGCCCCAAGGTGGCCGCGGTGATGCTGGCCGGCGGCGCGGTGGGCTGGCTGGTGATCATCCCGCTCATCTACCTCTTCGGCGCCAGCGCCGGGCACCCCGTCGCGCCCGAGCTCGAGCTGCTCATCCCCGCGATGGACCACTGGACGGTGTGGAACCGCTACCTGCGCTACATCGGCGCCGGCGCGGTGGCCTTCGGCGGGCTCTTCACCCTGCTGCGCAGCACCCCGGTCCTGCTGCAGTCCTTCCGCCTGGCCCTGGGCGCCATCAAGGACGGCGACGCCGTGCAGGCCCGCCGCAGCGAGCGTGAGCTGTCGCTGCGTACGGTGGGCATCGGCCTGCTGATCCTGGGCACCCTGGCGGCGTTCCTGCCCCTCATGCAGTGGACGCCCGAGGGCGCGACGGAGCCGATCCGCGGCGCCATCGGGCCCCTGGCGGGCGTCGCCGTGGTGATCTTCGCCTTCTTCTTCGTGACGGTCAGCTCCCGCATCGTCGGCTTGATCGGCTCCAGCTCGAACCCCATCTCGGGCATGACCATCGCCACGGTGCTGATCTGCTCGCTGATCTTCGGCGAGATGTACGCCCCCGGGCAGGCGAAGGTCGCCGTGCTGACGATCGGCGCGCTGGTCTGCATCGCCGCGGCCATCGCCGGGGACACCTCCCAGGACCTCAAGACGGGCTTCCTGGTGGGGGCGACGCCGAAGAAGCAGCAGATCGGTGAGGTCATCGGCGTCATCGCGGCGGCCATCGCCATGAGCACGGTGCTGGCGCTGTTCAAGGAGCCGATCATCTCCGGCGAGTTCAAGGCGCCGCAGGCCAACCTCATCCGCCTGGTCATCGACGGCGTGCTCGACGGCAACCTGCCCTGGGCCCTGGTCTTCGCGGGCATGGCCATGGCCTTCTGCGTGGAGATCATGGGGCTGCCGACCCTGGCCTTCGCCGTGGGCCTCTACCTGCCGATCCACCTGGCGACGCCGATCATGGCCGGCGGCCTCATCCGCTGGGTGGTGGAGCGCCGCAACAAGGGCACGGAGTTGAACGAGCGTCGGGAGGCCGGCGTGCTCTACGGCTCGGGGTTGATCGCGGGTGCAGCCCTGGTGGGCGTG
This sequence comes from uncultured Pseudomonadota bacterium, assembly GCA_937907595.1. Classification (GTDB taxonomy): domain Bacteria; phylum Myxococcota_A; class UBA796; order UBA9615; family UBA9615; genus CALCXL01. The sequence goes on along the minus strand of CALCXL010000073.1, from coordinate 8,795 downwards.
GCCGGCGCCGTGCTGACCTTCTTCGAGTGGGAGGGGCCCGAGCACAGCCACAGCGTGCCCGCGGCCATGCTGGCCTTCGGGGCCCTGGCGGCGTCGCTGCTTTGGGTGGCGCAGTTCCGTCGGATCGAGAAGGACTGATCGCGCCGAACGGGGGTCCAGGCCCCCTGCCGGGGCTGCCGTCGACCGGGCTGTCGATCAGGCCGGCGTGGGCGAGGTCAGCCGCAGGATGTCGGCCTCGAGCGTGTTGCGGATGTGCTCGATCGTCGCCGCGCGGAGCGTCTGCTTGGTGCCGCCGTAGGCCGATCCGGGCAGCGTCGCCAGCCGCCGGGCCTCCGCCATCGCCGTCGCCACCAGCTCCTCGCCGGCCACGACCTGGTCCAGGTAGCCCGCCGCCGCCGCGCCGCTGGGGTCGTAGATGCGGGCCTGGACCACAGCCGCGGTCAGCTGGCGCGGGTCCAGGCGGTCGCGGGCCAGCTCCTGGCCCAGGATCGGCAGCTGCATGCCCAGGGACGTCTCGTTCAGGCCGATCTTGAAGGGCCCCTCCACCCCCACCCGCGTGTCTCCGCACAGGAGCAGCAGCGCGCCGCCCGCCAACGCGTGGCCGGTGCAGCCCAGGACCACCGGGAGCTTGCTCCCGTAGAGGTTCAGGAAGAAGCCTGCGCCCCGCTTGACCAGATCCTGGGCGGCCTGGGGCGAGGACATCATGTGCTTGAGGTCGAAGCCCGCGCAGAACCGGCCGGGCCGCCCGAACAGGAGCAGCGCCTTCGCCTCGGACTCCGCGCGCTGCAGCGCCGCCTCCAGGTCGTCGAGCATGGCCGGGCTCAGGGCGTTGGCCTTGCCGTCGTCCAGGGTGACCACGGCGACGCCGTCGTCCAGGCGGTAGGTGAGGCGGTCGGACATGGGGGCTCCGGGGGCAGGGGAGGGGCGCCGACGGGCGCTTCGTGGGGATGCTTGCGGGCGCGCATCATAGGGCCTGGTCTCCGCGCGGAGCGAGGGGGCGGCCCCGGGCTGCTAGAACGGAGCGGTGACGCGCGCCCCGCTCCTGCTGACCCTGCTGTCCCTGCTGATGCTGCTCGGCTGCGAGCCCGCGGCGGTCGACTCGCCGCCTGGGCCCTCCGCGCGGGTCGACTCGCCCTCCCCGACGCCGGCGGCCACCTGCCGGCTGGTGGGATCCGTCGTCGACCCCGAGGGCCAGCCCCTGGAGGGCGTGACCCTGCGCGGCCTGGCCAGCGAGGCCCTGGACGCGCGACGCAGCCGCACCGTGGGCGAGCAGGAGCGGCGCAGCGAGGCCGACGGCTCCTTCGCCATGGACCTCCCCTGCGGCGCGTCGGTGGGGCTGGAGGCCGGGGGCTTCGCGGTGTTGAACCCGCCGATGGCGCTCCGCTCCACGCCCGACGCCGCCCCCGTGGTCCTGCGCCTGGCCCCCAAGCTCAAGGCTCGGCTCAGCGTCGTCGACGACGCAGGACGCGCCCTGCCCGCGGAGTTCGAGTCCGCTCGCGACGGCCGCCGCCAGGCCGTGCCCACCGAGGGGCTGCGGGTCTGGGGCATGGAGGCGGCCTCTCCCGCCGGGGTGCTGCACGTGCCCGGCTTCCCGCCCCGCCCCTGGACCTTCGAGCGCAGTGACGTCCTGGAGCGCGATCACGACGGCGACTTCGAGGCCACGGTCGTGTTCGGCGACAGCGCGGCCCGCTGGCTGCACCTGGGCAAGCACCACAAGGAGGTGAAGGGGGCCTGGTGTCTGGATGCGGGCCAGCGCGGCGAACGCTGCGTGCTGGAGCCCTCGGCTCTGCGCTGCCCCTGTGCGGGCCCGGTGGCGGTGGCCGGCCCCTGGGACGTGGCCTGGGTCCTGCCCCTGAGCGGCGCGGAGACCGTGCCCCCGCCGCCGGTCGTGGCGGAGCGCTGCCTGCCCGGCGACCGTGCGCGCCCCGCCGGGATCGACGGCGGCCTGGTGCTGGAGGCGTCCTACGCGCCGGGGGGCTGCATCCAGAGCGTGCAGGGGCAGGCGCTGGAGGCCCGCGTGGCCGGCCGCTGGGTCGGCGTGCCCTGATTGCGGTGATCAGCGCGCTCGCCGATCATCGACCGATCAGTTCGCCAGATCGGCCGCCGGCCGGCCCAGGATCAGGTACGCAGCGCCCGCCCGGCTGGCCCCCACCGACGACTTGTTCGCGCCCACCAGGATGTCGTCGAAGCCGTCGTTGTTGATGTCGCCGGCGACGCTCAGGGACTCGCCCACCCACTGCGGGTACTCGCTGCCGAACCAGGTCGCAAGGGCGACGTCGGCGGGATCGCTGCCCGTCCAGTCCGCCGGCGGGCTGTTGATCAGGTAGAGCCGACCCGATCGCGCCAGGGGATCGTTCAGGCCCGAGGCCTCCGGGCAGCCCACCGCCAGATCCAGGTCGCCGTCCCCGTCGAAGTCGCCCAACGCCGGGGTGTAGCCCACCGACTCCAACTGGCTGGTGCCTTCGAGGACGTAGTCGGCGTCGTCCGCCATCACGTTGGCCGGCAGCCCGCCTGCGACGCCCTTGAACACGTAGAGGTGGCCGCGGTCGAAGGGAGCGTCGTTGTTGTGCGGCGCGCCCACCAGCAGCTCGGGCACCCCGTCGCCGTCCAGGTCGCCGCCGGCCAGGCCCGTGCCCAGGAAGCTGGAGCCAAAGGAGCCGGTGATGACCGTCTCCGCTCCCAGCGCCGGCCCCGCCTCCAGGTCCAGGTGGTTGGCCCAGGAGGTCCGCCCCGCGATGATGTAGACCCGGCCGAAGGGGTCCGCGCCGTCGTCGGGACGCGCCTGGGGGGCTCCGATGGCGAAGTCGTCGATGCCGTCGTCGTTGAAGTCGCCGATGCCCGCGATGGACGTCGCCGACACCGAGCCGAAGCAGGTGGCGCAGTCCGGGCTGAGCGTCACGGTCGACGGGTCGCTGGCCGGCAGCGCCACGATCGGGTCCGTGCGTCCGAAGAAGAGGAAGGTCTTGCCCTTGTTGCCGTCGCCCAGGGGCGCGCCCACCGCGAAGTCGGGCAGCCCGTCGCCGTTGACGTCGCCGATGGCCGCCAGCCCCGAGCCGAACTTGCCGTTGGCCAGCAGGGGGGTGACCTCGATCACGCCGTTGTCGTCGCCGATGGGGGACGCGGCGCCCGGCCAGCCCGAGGGACGCCCCAGGATGATCCACGCCCGCCCCGCCTGTCCGGCGCCCTGGGGGTGCTGGGGGGCGCCGACCACGATGTCGTCGAAGCCGTCGCCGTTCCAGTCGCCGGGGCCGATGATCGTGAAGCCCAGGTCGTCGTTCTCCGTGCCGGTCCAGGTGACGTCGGCCGAGGTCAGCGGCGTCCCGGAGCCCCAGTCGGGGGTTTCCTTTCCGAAGAACAGGTGCACCTGGCCGGCCACCGAGCCCGGCTGCTTCTCGCCGCCGGCCGGCGCGCCGATGGCGAAGTCGTCGAAGCCGTCGCCGTTGACGTCCCCCACGATCGCCACCGCGTCCCCGGACCAGTCGTTCTCCCGGCTGCTCACGAAGGACGGGAACTGCGCGATGTTGTCGGTGGCCGGCGGCGGCGTGGTGTCGTCGTCGTCCACCGCGGTGTCGTCGTCGTCCGCGCTGCTGTCGTCGTCGTCGACCGAGTCGTCGTCGTCGCCCGCTGGCGTGGTGTCGTCGTCGTCGTCGGAGACGGTGGGGGCAACCGGCGAGGAGGCCGGCGAGGAAGAAGAAGGGGAGGCTGCTGGCGCGCATGGCCGGCACTTTAGATCAGGCGGTCAGCGGATCTGCAGGCGACGCGTTTCCCGGTGCGTGCTCCGTCCTGCGATCGTCTTGCCCTCCAGGTCGTGAAACCCCAGGTTTTCCTGGTTCAGACGCCACTTTGAGGCCTCCAGCACCAGCTCGTAGTCCCCGCCGGGAAGCGCAGGAACCGTCAGTTCCACCACCCGTCGCTCGCGCGGACGCAGGCGGTTGTCGTCCAGCTTCTCCGCCGTGGGGTGCCAGCGCCAGGTCTGGCCGATGCGCACGCCATCGCGCCAGCGCTCCTCGCCGCCGGCGTGCAGGGACGCTTCGATGCGCAGGAAGCGCTCGGGGTCGCCGGTGGGCAGCATGTGCCCGGCCTCGGCGTTGGTCAGCGCGATCCGGAGCACGCCGCCCGCCGTCGTCAGCGTCGGCTCCGCCGCCCACTCCAGCGCCAGACCGTCGGGGTACACCGCCTTCAGCGGCTCCAGCTCGGCCTCGAAGCGGGGCTGCTTGGCCAACAGCGATCCCCCAAACCAGTGCCGACGGGTGTTCCGGACGGGGCCGCCTGCGACCAGGGATCGTGCGACTGCGGGCATGTGGCAGGCCTGGCACGTGCTGCCCTCCTCGTCGTAGGGCCCCGCCTCCCACTCCTCGCCGGTCTCGAAGGCGCAGGCCAGGTTGACCGAGGGCATGTTGACCGACGCCTGGTGGCAGCGCGTGCAGGTGGCCACCTCCAGCAGCTCGGGGGCCTTGCGCGTGGGGTGGGGCGCCGCGGTGTCGCCGAAGGGGCCCAGGACGGCGCCGTCCCGCACGTGGCAGGTGGCGCAGCCGATGGCGTCGTCCTGCAGCACGGGGTCGAAGTTGGGGTTCTCCACGTACACCGGTCGGTCCAGCGCGCCCCCGTCCAGGCGGGCCACCAGCCGCGGCAGCTGATTCTCCAGGGGCGTGTGGCAGTTGACGCACATCCAGCCGACGTCGTGCTCCGGCTGCCGGGACTTGTGCAGCTCCGCCTGGAACTGGGGGTCGTCCTTCCAGGCGCGGGCGTGCGTGCTGATGCGCCACTCGGCGTAGATGTCGGCGTGGCAGGTCCCGCAGGTGGCCGAGCGCAGGTCCGGCAGGCCGGCGGGGGTCTCCTGGTGAGGCACCGGCTGCAGGTAGGGGGGCTGGCTCCCGTAGAAGGCCCGCGCCTCCTGCACCGTGGGCGACGTCGAGGCCTCCTGGGGGGTCGCGATGGGCCCGGCGATGGGTCCGGGGGCCGGGGCTGGGGTGCTGCACCCGACCAGCAGGGCGGCGATCCACAGGCGCTGCATTCGCTCCTCCTTCGGTGGCAGGTGCCAGCGCCCCGTGCTACCCGTCGGCGGCTGTGAGCGACTCATCCCCCCGCACTGTCCTCGTCACCGGCGCCGCCGGCGTTCTGGGCTGGCCCTTGTCCTTGGCCCTGGCCCGGCGGGGCGACGCGGTCTTGATGATGGTGCGGCGCAACCGCCGCCGCAACGTGCGTGAGCGGGTGGACGCCTTCGCCGCTCTGGAGCCGGACGTGGCCGGCCGCCTGCGCATCTTGGTGGGGGAGCTCGCCGAGGAGGGGATCCTGGAGGCCCGCGCCCGCAAGCGCGTGCTCGAGCAGGCGGACACCATCATCCACTGCGCCGCCCTGTCGGATCCGGCCGCGGACCGGGCGCTGGCCTACCGCACCCACGTCGACGGCACGGTCGCCCTGCTCGCCCTGGCCCGGGAGCTCGTCGGCCTGCGCCGCTTCGTCCACGTCTCCTGCACCAGCGTGGCCGGACAGCACCGGGGCCTGTGGACCGAGGACATGCTGCTCGAGGGCCAGGCCTTCGCAAGCCCCGCGGCCGAGTCGCGGCTGGTGGCCGAGCGCCGGGTGCGCACCTCCGGCCTGCCCTTCACCATCGCGCGGCCCTCGCAGCTGGTCGCCCCGGATCTGGCCAGCCCCAACGGCCTCACCCACCTCCTGCGCCTGCTCCTGCGCGTCGCCGGCCTGCCCGCCCCCCTGCGTCGGGTGCCCCTGGCGCCCCTGGGCCGCTGCGCCCGGGTGGATGCGGTGCCGGTGGCCTGGGTCGTCGATTCCCTCCTCGCGCTGATGGACTCCCCGCAGGCAGAGGGCGGCACCTTCCACCTCAACGATCCCCACGCCCCCACGGTCGACGAGTTTCTGCAGCGGGTCTGCCCGGCCCTGGGCATCGCCCCCCCGCGCGCCGATCTTCCGCGCCGCGCGGCGTCGGCGCTGTGGTCCGGGCCCTGGGCGTCGCCCCTGCGCGCTTTGGCCGATCAGGCCCTGAACCTGCCCCCAGAGACGATCGCGCAGCTGGCCACCTGCGCCCGCGTCGATCCCACCCGGGCCGAAAGGATCCTCCGTCCGATGGGCCTGCGCGCCCCCCGATTCGACACGTGGATCGACGACGCGGTGGAATACGCCCGGGTCCATCTCGTATAGGGGACGAACGTGCCGGCGCTGCCGGTTTTGTTGGCGGGGCCGCTCCGGTAAGCTGCGTCCCCACCGCGCGTGCGGGGACTCTTCCAGGATCGAGGTCGATGATGGCTGAAGGCGGATTTTTTGCCCGACTGGGCAACCTCTGGGGCGGATTCCTGTCCCTCTTCGTGGGCAACCTGGAGAAGGACAACCCCGAAGCGGTGTACGAGGCGGCGATCAACGCCCGCAAGAAGCAGTACGCCGAGCTCAAGAAGGCGGTGAGCGGGATCATCGTCCTGCGGAACAAGCTGGCCGCCGAGCTCGACGAAAAGCAGAAGCAGGCCGCGGACATCGACGGCCAGATCGCCGCCGCCGTGGAGGCGGAGGAAGACGACGTCGCCCTGGTGCTCCTGCAGCGCAAGGACGAGCTGACCGCCCGCATCGCCCAGATCGATGTGGAGCTGGACGCCGCGCGCCAGGAGGCGGAGAACGCCAAGGCGTCGATCATCACGTTCCAGTCGGAGATCGAGAAGCTGGAGCGCGAGAAGGTCCAGATGCTCGCCAAGAAGGAGAACGCGGAGGCGCGCATCAAGATCCAGGACAGCCTGGACGGGCTGTCCATGCAGGCCGACATCAAGGCCCTGGACAACGTGCGCGACCACATCTCCCGCCTGCACGCCGAGGCCGACGTCAACGCGGAGATCGGCGACGCCGGGCTCAACAAGAAGCTGGAGAAGATCAAGGCCGCCGCCGGCACCGCGTCGGCCCGCGCCCAGCTCGAGGCCCTCAAGCAGGCCCGCGAGTCCAACAAGGCCGGAGCGGCTGAGGGCGTCAAGAAGAGCATCTGAGAGCACCACTTCGCGCCGACGCCGCGCACGATCCTGCGGGATCGGCGCGGCGTCGCTGCCTTGGGAGACCGACATGGGGACCGACGACCGCCCGCGCTGGGCGCTGATCCTGGGGGCCAGCAGCGGCTTCGGCGCCGCCACGGCGCTGGCCCTGGCCGACGACGGGTTCAACATCTTCGGCGTGCACCTGGACCGCCGCTCGACCCTGCACCTGGCCCAGGAGACCGTGGCCGCGGTGGAGGCGAAGGGCGTGCAGTGCCGCTTCTTCAACACCAACGCCGCCGACGCCGGCAAGCGCGCCACCGTGCTCGACGCCCTGGAGGCCCAGCTGGCCGAGGACGGCGGGACCGTGGTGGTGCTCCTGCACTCCCTCGCCTTCGGGACCCTGGTGCCTCTGGCCCGGGGCGACGGCCGCAACGTCACGCAGAAGCAGATGGACATGACCCTGGACGTCATGGCGCACTCCCTCGTCTACTGGACGCAGGGGCTGATCGAGCGGGGGATGATGGTCCGCGGCGGCCGCATCTTTGCGATGACCAGCACCGGCTCGCGGCAGGTCTCCCCGTCCTACGGGGTGGTGAGCGCGGCGAAGTCGGCCCTGGAGGCGCACTGCCGGCAGCTGGCCTACGAGCTGCTGCCCCTGGGCATCACCGCCAACGCGATCTGCGCCGGGGTGACGAAGACCGCCGCCCTGCTGAAGATCCCGGGGCACGAGGTCCTGATCGCCAAGTCCCTGGCCAAGAGCCCCATCGATCGGCTGACGGAGCCCGAGGACGTGGCCGGAGCCGTGGCGGCGCTCTGCGATCCGCGCCTGCACTGGATGACCGGCAACGTGCTCGGCATCCACGGCGGGGAAGAGATCATCGGCTGAGGCGGGGGGCGGAGAGGGGCGCTGCAGGACCGTCGGCGGTCGTTCAGTCTTCGCTCAGACGTCCCACTTCGATCCGGCGATCTTCGCCGGGTCGGTGAGCACGTCGTGCCCGTCCGGGGTCACCAGGAGGGTGTGCTCGAACTGCGCGGACAGCCGTCGGTCGCGCGTGAGCACGGTCCAGCCGTCGGACTGCAGGTCCACCTTCCAGGTGCCCAGGTTGATCATGGGCTCGATGGTGAAGGTCATGCCGGCCCGCAGCCGCGGGTTGCGCCCCTGGAAGCGGTAGTGCGGCACCTGGGGCTCCGTGTGGAACTCCCGGCCGATGCCGTGCCCGCAGTAGTCGCGCACCACCGAGCAGTCCTTGCTGTGGGCGTGGTCCTCGATCGCGGCTCCGATGTCCCGGATGCGCGACTTCGGCGAGACCGTGGCGATGCCCAGGGCCAGGCACTCGCGCGCCGTCTCCGTCACCAGCCGCGCGTCGGGCAGCACCTCGCCCACGGCGTAGGTGGCCGAGGTGTCGCCGTGGTAGCCGTGCAGGATGGTGGTGACGTCGACGTTGACGATCTCACCCTCGCGCAGCGCCCGCTTGTCGTCGGGGATGCCGTGGCAGACCACGTCGTCGATGGAGGTGCAGATCGATCGCGGGAAGCCGTGGTAGTTCAGCGGCGCCGGGATGCCCCCGTGGTCCAGGATGTACTCGTGGCAGAGCTTGTCCAGGTACCCGGTGGTGACCCCCGGGCGCACGTGCGTGCCCGCCATGCGCAGGCACGCCGCCGCCATGATGCAGCTGTCGAGCATCTTCTCGAGCTCGGCCGGCCCCTTGATGTCGATCGCCATCGCTGTCGCCGCCTCTAACGTCGACCGCGTCCGCCGCCGCCGCCGCCGCCGCTGCGTCCGCCGTCACGCCGGGGTCCGCCGCGTCCGCCGCCGCCACCCGAGGGGCC